>JAGWZB010000269.1 GCA_018969045.1 Planctomycetota bacterium
CTGCCAGGATCTTTGAAGGCTCAGGTGGAATCAATCTGGTGGATTGCTATCGGCGAGGGATTGTCGGCACGATGCCCGGAACCGATCTGCTCGATGGGATCGTCGCGCTGTGGCGAGCTCTCAACTCCGGCGACGAAGATCGAGTCTATCAGTTATCGCTCCCGATCTGTGCGCTGACGGCCATGCAGCTCCAAGCCGGTTTAGACGGATTCTTAGCCATCGAAAAGTACTTGATGCACAAACGTGGGATCTTTCCCAACACCCTTCAAGTGCAGCCGTGCGGTTGGCAGTTGGATCCTGAAACGGTCAGCGAAGTGGACCGGCTTTTCGATCGACTTCAGCGAACTTTAGCGTTAGAGCGATAGCGGATTTCATGGCAGGTTTATCCAACTCTGAGAGCCAAGTGCATGCGGGGCGTTACGAAGTCCTGACGCTGCTTTGCGCCTCGGCCGCGATCGCGTATATCCAACGAGCGGCCTTGAGCGTGCCGGCCCAAGAGATTGCTGGTGACCTTGCCTTCAAGGACCTTGCCCGCGATATGGGAACGATCCAGTCCATCTGGTATTTTGGCTACGCAGCGATGCAAATCCCAGGGGGCTGGCTAGCGGATCGACTCGGTGCAAGGAAGGCACTGATTTTCTTTAGCTGCCTGTGGTCGGTTGCGACGTTGCTAGCTGCGTTGGCTAGTGGTTTTACTTCCCTGGCTGCGACGTGGGGGTTGATGGGGGCCGCCCAAGCCGGAGCGTTTCCCTGCGCAGCCAAAGCCCTTGGGCGAATCTTTCCCGATACCCAGCGAGCCAGGGCTACGGGACTCTTGGCCGCCGGGATGACGATCGGAGGTGCCATTGCCCCGATCCTTGCCGCCTACTTTTTGGAGTGGTTGGCAAGCCCCGCACACTCACTTCAAATCGATCGGTGGCGATTGCTTTTGGCCGCCTATTCGATTCCCGGACTCCTGTGGGCAATTCTGTTTTGGTGGTGGATCCCCGATTCGAAATTGCCGGCCACTCAAGCCGACCTGCGGCCAATGCCCGCAGTCGATTGGTCTCGGATGCTTTCGAGCTTACCGCTTGGACTGCTCTGTGCGCAGCAGTTTTTCAGAGCCGCCGGCATGGTGTTTTTCATGACGTGGTTCCCCACCTTCTTGCAGAAGACACGAGGCGTTTCGCAGTTTGATTCAGGTTGGTTGACCACGGTCGCTGGGATTGGAGCCGTCGTCGGTAGTCTGACCGGTGGCTTCTTTTCCGATTGGCTCTTGAAAAAGACCCTTAGCCAAAGACTCAGTCGTCAAGGGGTCGCGGTCGCCGGGATGAGCGGCTGTGCTGTATTGATCGTTTTATCGTACTATGCGCAAGATCTTAACCAAAGCATCGCCTTGATTTCTCTAGGGGCTTTTTGCGCGACCTTCGGAGGAGTAAGCGGCTATACCGTCGCGATCCGCTTCGGCGGGAACAATGTCGCGACTGTCTTTAGCACGATGAACATGTTTGGAAACATCGGGGCGGCCCTCTTTCCGCTATCGGCAGGATGGCTTGTCGCCCAAACGGGGAATTGGAATCTGATTTTGTTTTTGTTTGCAGGCGTGATGGCCATCGATGCGGTCTGTTGGGCATTGCTCAACCCAAAAGGAACTTTGTTTGGAGGTGAACATGAACGTGATTGAAACCCCGCAAGCCCGCTGCAAGGCAGCTGTGGTTCGATGCGATATCACCCCCCCTGTGGGAATCTACCATCGAATGTGGGGAGCAGCCTTGCACGACCGAGCTACGGGTGTGCACCGACCTCTCTTTGCAACACTGCTGTGGCTCGAACCTGAACACTCAGGCGGCAAAGACCCGACCACCACAGAGCCGATTCTTTTGGTCAGCTTGGACCACTGCATTCTGGATCGACAAGAGATCCAGAGCATCCGACAAACCATTCAGCGATCCACGGGGGTCGCAAGCGAGCAAGTTTTGGTGACGCTCACCCACACCCATGGTGCAGGCTGGATGTCGCGCAGCCGCAGCGATCTGCCAGGTGGTGAGATGCTTGGACCCTATCTGGACAATCTTGCCAAGCAAATCGGTGACTTGGCCAAAGAGGCTCAAAACTCCAAGTCCAGTGCAGCCATGGTCTTTGCAACATCCAGATGCAATCTTGCAGCGCATCGAAATTACTTTGACCAAGAGCACAAGCAATTTGTGTGTGGATGGAATCCGACCGGCCCGGCTGACGACACGATGATGCTTGCCAAGATCACCGATCTATCGGGCAGAACCATGGCAACGATTGTCAATTACGCTTGCCACCCGACGACGCTGGCTTGGGACAATACACTCATCAGTCCTGACTGGATAGGATCGATGCGACAAGTGATCGAGCAAGAGCAGGGTGGTGTGTGTGTGTTTCTCCAGGGGGCTTCGGGGGACTTAGGTCCCCGCGATGGTTTTGTGGGGGACACGCAGGTGGCCGACCGCAACGGCAAGCAAGTCGGGTTTGCTGCACTTTCGACGTTGGCAACTTTGCCAGAACCGCTCACGCACTGCCAGTACACAGGCTCGGTGGTCTCAGGAACCCGTATCGGGACATGGGGACACAAGCCCCTTTCGGCCGAAGCGACACAGCGGCTCATGGATTGGCAATGGGAAACGCTGATCGTCGAGCTTCCGTATCGGCACGACTTACCGACGATCCAGCAGACCGAATTGGAACGCGGGCAGTGGCAGGATCGCGAGCGGCATGCCAGGGAGCAAGCAGATGAGCTGGCCGTGCGAGATGCGCGGGCCCAAGTCGAGCAGCGAACGCGTCAATTGACCAGGCTAGAAAATTTGGTGTCTGGATCCAGTTATCCGTTGGAGGTTCGTCTTGGAATTCTAGGAGCTGCGATATGGATATTCGTACCTGGGGAGTTGTACCAAGTCTTCCAGAGGGTGATTCGAGAGCGATTTTCTCCTCGGCCGGTGTTCGTGACGACGTTGACCAACGATTGGCAGCCTGGATACATCCCTGCGGCCAGCAGTTATGGGTATGAGATTTATCAAGAGGTCATTGCGGCGACCGCACCGGGATGTTTAGAGTTGTTGATAGAATCGATCTCGCGACGGATTCGGACGCTCATTGATGATGGTATGTGGTCAGTTTAGAGAACACTTAGCAAGGCACAGTCGATGCGAAACGTATATGGGTTATTATCGGTGGCGGGGTTGATATTGCCGATGGTATGTTTTGGGATCCACTTCACACGTGCGGGGGAGCGCGGCTGGCCTGAGTTTTGGGGGGCACCGTTTGCGACTTGGGTGATTTCAGGGTTTAGTTGGGACTTGATGCTCACTGCGACGGCGTGCACGTTATGGATGGCCAGCGAGTCCAAGCGGTTGGGGATGAAAGGTTTTCAGTGGCATTTCATTTCGATCTTTTTGGTCGGGATTTGTTTTGCGTTACCGACGTTTCTGTATCGCAGAGAAGGACGCATTGGCACAGAGCCTCCAGGCCATCGTTAGCCGTCGGACGATTGTCCCAATCGTCCTGGCTGTTTGGCTGTTTGGCTGTTTGGCTGCTCCCTGAGGCCTGAGGCCTGAGGCCTGAGGCCTGAAGCCTGAAGCCTGAAGCCTGAAGCCTGAAGCCTGAAGCCTGAAGCCTCACTCGATATTCTGTTATCATCTAGTTTCTCAAAACCGTACCTTTTCACACTAGCCTACACTAGCTTGCTCCCCAACGATGCCCTGCCCGTTCTGTCAAATCGATAGCCAGCGGATCCTCTTTCAGCACTCCGTAGGATCGGTAAGCGTCATCGCCCTTTGGGATGGCTTCCCAGTCAGCCCCGGCCATCTATTGATCGTCCCGGTCCGACATGTTCCAAGCTGGTTCGAAGCAACCTACGAAGAACAACAAGCACTCACCAGTGCCCTGGAAATCGCCAAATCCCATATCGAATCCCAATACCAACCCCAAGGCTACAACATCGGCATCAACGTAGGAGCCACTGCCGGTCAAACCGTCCCCCACCTCCACGTCCACCTGATCCCACGCTACAGCGGTGATGTCGCCGACCCACGCGGCGGCGTCCGTCACGTCATCCCGCAACTTGCGAACTATCTTGCCGAGCAAACTCCCGAATTTCATGTCAATCGAGCCTCCCCAAGCACCAATGCACCGAACCACTTTACCCGAGGCGAAATCGACCCGCTCTTGCCCCATCTAAAATCGGCCATCGATCGAGCCGCCCAAGTCGACTTCTGCGTGGCATTCATCAAACAAAGCGGCCTGGATCTACTCCGAGGGCACTTGCAAGACCTCCTCGAGCGCCAAGGCCGCGTTCGAATCATCACCGGCGATTATCTCGATGTGACCGAACCCCAAGCCCTCGAGGACCTGCTCGAGCTAAGCCCAAAGCTCGAACTCTACGTCGTCGAATGCACCCCCGGAATGTCCTTCCACCCCAAAGCCTACCTCTTCTACACGTCTGACCACCCAGCCACTAACCACTCAGGCACTAACCACTCAACCACTGGCCACTCGGCCTTCATCGGCAGTTCGAACCTTTCGCGCATGGCCTTGCAGACCGGGATCGAATGGAACTACCGTGTCGATCCTGCGATCCATGGTGGAGGGTTCGGAGCGATGAAGGAGGCGTTTGAAGAGCTCTTGCGCGATCCACGGACCAAGCGGGTCGATGCCGATTGGATCGATCGCTACCGAGCTCGCCGTCGCGAGCAACCGATGCTACGTTTGGATGTCCAGAGCGACACGTCCGATCCGATCCCGGATCCGCATGCGATCCAGCGCGAAGCTCTCGCGGCATTGGCCCAAACGCGGCTCGATGGGAACCGAGCCGGGCTGGTCGTCTTGGCGACGGGACTTGGTAAAACCTATTTGGCCGCATTCGATGCTGCTAGGAAAACGCCAACGGGTGAGTTTGAGTTTCCTCGCGTGTTGTTTGTCGCCCATCGCGACGAGATCCTCCATCAATCGATGCGAACGTTTCGCAAGATACGGCCTGGGTCCAGCTGCAGTCGGTACGACGGCAGCCTATCGGCCTTGCAGCTTGATCGCACCGAGATGCTCTTTGCGTCGATCCAGACGCTTGGGCGCAGCGAGCATTTAAGTCGCTTTGCGCCTGATTCGTTCGATTACATCGTCGTCGACGAATTCCATCATGCGGCAGCTTCGACCTATCGCCGGCTCTTGGACCATTTCCAGCCTCGGTTCCTGCTGGGGCTCACGGCCACCCCGGAGCGGACCGACGGAGGGGATTTGTTGGGGCTTTGTGATGAGAACCTTGTGTACCGATGCGATTTGATAAGGGGGATCGAAGAGGAGTTGCTCAGTCCGTTCGAGTACTTTGGGGTACCCGACGCCGTCGACTACAGCAACATCCCATGGAGGAGCAGGCGGTTTGACGAAGTTGCATTGACGACGGCGGTATCGACCCGTGCAAGGGCACAAAATGCGCTCGAGCAATTGCAGCGGGTTGGAGCCAAGCGAACGTTGGGTTTTTGTTGTTCGCAGCAGCATGCCGATTTCATGGCCGAGTATTTTCGGGGGGTGGGGATGCGGGTTGCGGCGGTCCACTCGGGGAGCGATTCGGATCCTAGGGCAAGGTCGCTTGATGCCCTCTCGAGTGGGGAGCTTGATATTGTGTTTGCGGTGGACATGTTCAACGAAGGGTTAGACATTCCGAGCATTGATACGGTGTTGATGTTGCGACCGACCGAGTCGAGCATTGTGTGGTTGCAGCAGTTTGGACGGGGTTTGCGTAAGAGTCCGGACAAGCAGCGATTGAATGTGGTCGATTACATTGGGAATCATCGGACGTTTCTGGTGAAACTTCGCTCGATGCTCCAGCCTCTGTTGCGGGTGGGCGAGTCCGACTCGGAGCTTCGGCGGGGGTTGCAGTTATTGCAGCGGGGGGATGCCCAGTTACCGGTTGGTTGCAGTGTGACGTATGAGTTAGAGACAATTAAGCTCATTGAGCAAGTGTTACGACCGGCCAGTCGCACCGATGCGATGAGTGCTTTTTATCGCGACTTTGAGGAGCGGCATGGTCAGCGCCCCACGGCGCGGGAGGCTTATCATGCCGGTTACAACCCGCGGGCACTGAGGGCCACGCATGGAAGTTGGTTTGGGTATGTCGATTCGATGGGTGGTCTCGAAGACGGTGATCGGGCGGCTTGGGAGCAACAGCGAGAGTTTCTGAAGGTGGTCGAGAAGACGGCGATGACCAAGAGTTACAAGATGCTGGTGTTATTGGCCCTTTTGCAGAGCGACCCACAGCCACACGATCCAAAGGCAATGGAGATTGCAATAGGACCGATGGTCCAGGCCGTGCGTCGGATGGCCGATCGAAGTTCGGTACTGAGGGACGATCTAGGAGCGGAGCATTTGGAGAGCGACGCCAAGTTACAGCGTCATTTGGAGAATAATCCGATCAAGGCATGGACAAACTCTGGGAGTGCACGCCGCAGTGCGGGCTTAGATACCGATAAGATCTATTTCGAGTACCGCGAAGGAGTCTTCCGCTGGATTGGGGGCGACCTTGGCCCCCACCGCGCCCGCTTCGCGGAGTTGCTGCGGGAGTTAGTTGACTGGCGATTGGCCGAGTATTTGGATCGGGGTAAAGTCGAAGAGGGGTATGTATGCCGAATCATTTCATCGGGTGATCGGCCCATCATCAAGTTACCAAGCAGGAAGGGTGGAGCGAATATTCCGACCGACTGGAGATCGGTTGAGATTGACGGAAAGACGTACATGGCGAA
>JAGWZB010000270.1 GCA_018969045.1 Planctomycetota bacterium
CATCGTAGAAATGACCAAAAAATAGCAAAGCGGCCAATGCGTTTTGTCCACCTGCAGAGCCGCCGTAGATGCCCACGTGCTCAAGGTCCATTTCTGGATACTCTTTAGCGGCCTGTTGCATCCATAGAATGCGATCTGGAAATCCTCCGTCGCTTAGATTGCGATAGCTGACATCGTGAAAGGCTTTGCTGCGATTAGAAGTTCCCATTCCATCGATTTTCACGACAACAAATCCTTGATCTGCCAGCGCGTGATACTCGCTTAGCGCTGAATAAGCTTTGGGAACAAAGGAATCTTGTGGTCCGGCGTAAATATTTTCGATCACAGGGTACTTCTTTCCGGGCTCTATATTCCTGGGACGCACCAGGATTCCATAGATGTCGGTCGTCCCATCGCGACCTTTGGCGCTGAAGCGGATCGGCTGGCTGGAATCTGTCCACAGTCCTTCGGTGCTACTTCGCTCGAGTTCGACGATCAACTCGCCATTGTGAGCCGACCTCACTTCGTGGACCGGAGGCATATCCACCCTGGAATAAGTGTCGATCAACCATTTCCCATCCGGCGAAAATTCAACGGAATGGTCACCATCGCCCTGGGTCAATCGAATGAAATTTTGGCCATCGAAGTCGACGCGACATAGATGACGATAATAAGGGTCTTGGCCTGGCGCGACGCCTCCAGCGTAGAACCAAATCTGTCCTGCCGATGGATCGACCTTTTCAATCCTGCGAACGACCCACGGCCCCGAAGTGACTTGATTGAGCAGTTCGCCGTCCTTGGCAGAGTATCGATACAGGTGGTACCAACCATCGCGCTCGCTGCCCCACAGGATCTCGCGATGATCGCGGACCCATTCTTTGTAGGACTTTGCCGCGTAATCGATATAAGTCGGGCTGGCTTCTTCGATTAGCGATGACACGGAACCTGTCAACGGATCGATCGCGATGAGTCGTAGGATCTGGTGTCCCCGTTGGTTGTAAAGAAAAGTCAGTCTCAATGGGTCTTGATCCCAACGGATCTGTTCGATGGACCATGGGTTTGCAAAAAGCGTAGGGTCCAATGGGACCAGCTTGGCATTCTGCAAATCAAAGAGCCGAGGGATCGGTTGATCGAGCTTATCTCCAGGCTTGTCGTACCGAATCGTTTTTGTTTTTGGTTGCAATTGGTCCCGTGGTGACGACTCGACAATCACAACCTCCCGATGGTCCCCTTGCTCGGTTTGAAGCGTGAATGCAAACCGTCGATCTGCAGACCAAAAGATAGGTTGGTCGTAGCGGCTCGAAGGACTCCCTTTGGCCTCGCTTAAATCCTCGGTATCCAAAACGATCTGGCCACTGGAGTTTCGGAAACGAAGCTGATGGTCGCTGCGGTCGACTTGCCATGGGTTCGCTGGAGCATCTCCGCTTTTGAAATCCTCAGCAGAGCGATTAGGTGCTGCGCGACGCCCGTTGCGCCTGGGAAAAAGGGAATCCGATTCGATTTCCATGATTTGGATTTCAAGCACCTGTCCCTTGGATGCCGTTTGCCCGACCCATATCGGTTTCTTGCCGTCGATCGAAGCAGCCCAAGTGTGGCCTGCAAAGGTCGATTGGCCTCGAGACTCGCCTGGGGATAACCGACCGTAGGATTTGGGGGACCCTTGAAAATCAATCCAAAATAGCTCTACCGACTGATCGGTTCGGTTTTTGATTTCAATCTCGATCCTGGCTTCATCGAGGGTTTCCGACGGGATGATTCGACCCGTGAGAGCCCCTTTGGTCAACGGAACCGAGGCGAGTTTCTCGAGCTCTTCGAGGGATCCTGCGCGATGAACTTGTCGGTTACTGGGATCCACCCAAACAAACTGGCTGCGACCCGACCCGGTGGGCTTAAGGTACCAAAACCCACGACCCTCTAGCCAATGGACATTGAGTTTTCCTAGGACCGGGTCGGCCGCTAGGGATTGGCTTGGGGGAAAACCCACAAAAGCCAAGCCCAGGGTTGCCAAAACTAGCAAAGGGACAAACCACTGGGTCTTGGGTGCTCTGGCACAGGCGAAGACAAGCCGAAAAAGCAAATCAAACATAAAAAACCGATCATTTCGAGAACATCTGACCGAACCGGAGCCTGGATTTTAACCAGAAATTTGTTTGCCGCGACTAGCCAACAACCTAGGCTTAGACCAGGATATGACGAAGTTTTCAGGCCGAGAAACAGCCATCCGTTAAAAACTCAAGCCAGACACCGCAGGCAATCGTGCCACCTGAAATCCCACCGATAGTGCTACCGATGATCGCCGGCTTGCTGGGGATTGGATTGTCGATTGCATTGACTCCTTTTGTGCGGCATTACTCGTTGCGACTGGGGTTGGTCGACTATCCAGATCGCCGGCGCAAACTCCATTTGCAACCGGTGGCAAAGTGTGGTGGAATCGTCCTGCTGGCAACTTTGTTGATCAGTGTCCTGCTGGCCTTTTTGATTTTCCCGGGCCAATCGATCCATCTGGTTCAACAGTCCTCGCAGGCCGTTTCCTTGGGATTAGGTGCTGTAGCGATCACCCTGTTGGGATTGATTGACGATCGTTATGGATTGTTAGGTCGGCAGAAACTCGTTGCTCAGGTTTTGATTTGTTTGGGGATTATCTCGTTTGGATTCTCGATCGACACCGTGCAGATCTTTGGCGTTCCGATCGATCTGGGATTGATCGCTTGGCCTGTGACACTAGTTTGGTTGCTTTTGTGCATCAATTCGGTGAATTTGATCGATGGTGCCGATGGGATGTGCTCGACGGTTGGAGCGATCGCGTTTGCGGCGGTTGCTGTGATCAGTTCTTTCACTGGCAATCACATGGAGGCGATCATTTCAGCCTCTTTGGCGGGAGCATTGGTGGGCTTTCTGTTCTTCAATTTGCCCCCGGCAAGCGTTTTTCTTGGGGACAACGGCAGCATGCTTATCGGCCTGTTCCTGGGCGTACTGACCATGAGAGCCTGGTTTTCCAAAGACTCCTCGATGTCGATAACCATTCCTCTGGTCTTGATGGCAATTCCCTTGTTTGATTCTGCGATGGCAGTGGTTCGTAGGAAGCTGACTGGTCGAAGTGTTTTTACAGTGGACCGAGGGCATTTGCACCACCATTTGATCCGTCGGGGGTTTCAAGATCGGGCGCTGGTGGGAATGATCGCCTTGTTTTCCTCGGTGACTGCCTGTGGTGCTGTGGCTGGAGTCATGCTTGGTTCGGATTGGATCTCCCTGGCGACGATGTTTTTTGCGATCGGTTCACTCGTGGTATCGAAGCTTTTTGGTTTTGCCGAGTTCAAGCTTCTGTACAAGAGGGCCGAGCAATCGCTGACATCCCTGTTTATGACTGCCGAACAAGCAAGATCGCAAGTGCACCAGCAAGTCGTCCAGCTTCAGGGAACGCGCAACTGGGATTTGATGTGGCAGAGCCTCGTGGAGTTTGCAGACAAACACAGCCTGAGCCGCGTGCAGATGGATTTGAATATGCCCTGGCTACACGAAGGGTTCCATGCGCAGTGGAACAAGCGGGAGTTACCCGAGAGCTCGGAGCGATGGGTACTAAAATTTCCCCTAATGCTACAGGGTGAGCACTATGGAGTGCTGGAGTTTATCGGAAAGCAGCAAGAATCCGAAACTCTTTTGACCCTAGCCCAGTTGACCGAACTTCTCGATTCCTTGCATAGCCAGCTGGAAGCTTTCGTCGGTGATTTCAAAGAAAACAACACAAACCCAGACTCCTTGGACGACAGTTTTGAGCATCAACTAGGAAATCGGAAGTCGGTGGAAAATTTGTCTTTCCTGCAGGATTCCGCTGCGGCAGTGACCAACCGTGTCACTGGGGCTGTCGATTTTCCATAGTAGGGGCGGTGGTCAACCGCACACTTGGGGTTCTCGCAGAGTTGGAAAGCAAAACCAGGGATGCCTAAATACTACGTGCAAAGCGGTTCATTTCGGGGGATTGTTGCAAGGCAAAATGCGCAAGCGGCTGCCCGTTGGGCCGTCGAATCGGTGATGAAACAAGCCAAGGCGATCGATCTTGATAGCAACGACGCGCAGATTGGCTTGTTCCGACTTGGAAAATACATCGGTGTAAGCCAGCGAGGGTTTGACCGCAAGCAGCGTCAAAAGGTTGCGACTTCCGATGCGGTACGCGACTGGATGATCGCTCAGCAAGCCAGCGAGCAGATCTAAATTCGCAAGCTCGCTAGCCCCATAGCTCCAACACAGGTCGTCCACCATCGACGATCGGTGTTGGGCGATTCTGAAAATCCAGCACCCTCATTTCTGGATCTATCCCCAGTGCATGATAGACCGTGGCTGCAAGATCCTCTGGGGATACAGGTCTCTCGATAGGATAAGCAGCATCCTTGTCGGATTTTCCGATCAGATTCCCACCAAGCACTCCTCCACCAGCAATCACAGCAGGGAACAACGTGCTCCAGTGGTCACGTCCCCATTGCGCGTTGGCGGTGGGGGTTCGGCCCATTTCACCCATGGCGATTACAAGCGTCTCATCGAGCATTCCTCGTTCCTTTAGATCGGTCAACAGTGCCGAGCAAGCTTGATCGAATGTTGGCAATAGATGCTTGCCGACATCATCGCTATTGCGATGGGAGTCCCAGCTGTATCCATCGACACAATCGTATTGAACCGTAACGAATCGAATCCCCGATTCGATCAGTCGCCTAGCCATGAGAGTCGATTGACCAAACAGGTGCCTACCATAGCGGTCTCGTATCGCGCTGGACTCCTGACGTATATCCAAGGCATTTCTTGCTGCGTTGGACGTTGCCAAAGCATAGGCTCGCTGTCGGAAGACATCCAAATCGGACTGTTGATCCTGCTCAAGTTTGCGCATTTGACGGTTCAGTTGGGCTAGCAGAGACTGTCTGGATTGAGCGCGATCCAAAACGATTTCGTCCCTGGTGTCCAATCCTGAAATCCGATAGTTGAGCTCATCATCGGAACACACACGCCAGTACGGATTATCGTCTTTACTTTTTTTATCGATTCGGGTCGTTAATGGATTGTAGCGCTGGCCCAGCCATCCAGCATGCTCGCCTGGTCGTGGATACTGACCGTCTTCTTGTAAACGTCCGAGGGAATTAGGGACTACCATATACGAAGGCAGTTCACGCGTGAGTCCCAACTGCTGTTGATCGAAATACTCAACGATGGATCCCATCGAAGGCCAGTCGCGGGGAGTCGGAGCAAACCCACCCCCGATGGGCACGTGCCATCGTTTGCCGGTCTGAAGATAATGAGCCCCTCCACTATGATCGTTGAAGGTGTGCGACATGGTCCTAATCACTGAGTAAGTGTCGGCAAGTCCGGCCATGAGCGGTAAATGCTCACAAATGCGAAGATCAGGGTTCTTCGATGGAATAGGACGATAGGGCCCTCGAATTTTCTCTGGTGCGTCGGGCTTCATGTCAAACGTTTCGAGTTGACTCGGCCCGCCGAAAAGGAAGAGCAAAATCACCGACTTGCACTTGGCAGGTAGCTTAGGCGCATTTTGCTCGGACGTCGCCTGCCCGGCGGGATCCTGATCAATCGGCCCACCTTGGGCTTCCAACCTGAGAATTTCCGGAAGGCCGATCCCAAAGAGTCCGGCGCAGCCTGCTTTTAGAATCCTGCGTCGAGCACTCAAAAGCCCAGACGAATCATTTGGCCCAAAAATCGTCAGCATAGTAAGCTCCCGGAGACTTGGTTTACCCCTTAAGATCCAGCTTGGGTCCTGGCGAATTCATCGTGCATGTGAATAATAATCGTCGGTGCCCTATGTACCCGAGCAATCTGCAATCGCCGTCCCCTATACTACCCTCAAACGGAAGAGCCATGCTGTCACTGAAGAAAAATATTCGTCAATCTATCGTTGGATGGTGTTACCAAGCTTGCGGCGACCTGTGGACGATGGACAGGCTCTGCGAAGTCACCAAGGAACTCGGTTGCGACGCGGTTGAAATTGTACCGTTTGAAGACTGGGATACCCTTAAGAAGCACGGTATCTCATGCGCTTTGGCCCCCAACGGGATGCCTGGAGCACCCTTCGTCAAAGGGCTCAACAACAAAGCTTATCACGGCCAGGTGATCGATTGCATGACCAAGGCGATCACCGATACCGCGACCGCTGGCTTCCCGAACGTCATCGCCTTTACCGGGTACAAGTGGAGGGACGCAGAGGACCCTACTAGCGGCGAGATCTCCCGCGAAGAATGCATCGCCAATTGCGTAGAAGGTCTCAAAAAACTCGCAGGACTGGCAGAGAAATCCAAAGTCACGATTTGCTTAGAGCACCTCAACACCCGCGACGGGACTCACCCCATGAAGGGGCATCCTGGGTACCAAGGGGACGACATCGATCTGGTTGCCCAGATCGTTCGAACCGTCGGATCAGAGCGCGTCAAGATGCTCTTTGACGTCTATCACGTCCAAATCATGCATGGAGATGTCATGCGGCGTTTGGATGAACACATCGATATCATCGGACATGTCCATGTGGCCGGTTGCCCAGGGAGAAACGAACTAGATGATCAGCAAGAGATCAATTTCCCACCCATCATGCGGAAACTTCACCGGCTCGGCTACCAAGGCTATGTGGGTCAAGAATTCATCCCTACCAGGGACGCCTGCGAAGGTCTCAAACAAGCCGTCTTGCTATGCGACGTTTGATCCGCTT
>JAGWZB010000271.1 GCA_018969045.1 Planctomycetota bacterium
GGCGACAAAGAGCCTCAAGGGTAAATTCACTTGATTGGCAGCAAGCCCAACCCCTCGATGCTCGTACATGATTTCGAACATTTGATCGATCATTTGCCGAAGTTGATCATCGACACGAGCCAAGGGCTTCGATGCAAATCGCAGTGTCGGATGGGGATAATGGATCAATTCCAGCATAATTAACTCAGTGATCAGATCGAACGAAAACGCCAATTCATAAGTCCTGTGGCGCGGGGAAAGTATTGTGATCCAAAGACATCGATTCGTAAACCGCCCCGGACAGCTTGCACTTTTGATTGGACTTCAAAGTCTAGGGTTTTTCACCATGGGTTGGTCCCAGGATCTGCCCCCTAAAGTCGAATCGACCGAGTACTACCTTCAAGCTACACAGAGACTTGGACCCGCTAGCAAAGTAGTCTGGACCGAGCCAGGAGAAAACTCCTTGGATCGATGGAACCCCAGGGTGCAAATCGAAGTACAAGGGGTGGTGGTTTCTTGGGATACCGACAAACTCATTCTGGTAAAACCCGACGGCAATGGCCCTACGAACTTCCCAGGGGACTTGGTGATCGGGATCGATCCGCAGTGGAAATCGCCTGCTTACGCTCAAGTTCACCAGAAGTACCTCCAGCATCAGTTTCGAGAGGTCCTGCAGCAAGGACAAACCGCGCTGTCGCTTACGGAAATCCCACGTTGGCAGCAACGACTGCTGGTGGGTGAAATGGTCGAGGCGGCAGTGTCCATCCAGCAATACGCCACGGCTGGACGGGTGTTCAAAGTTATCGCCCAAGACTCGCCGCCGGATTTATTGATGAGTCGAATACCTCTGCCATGGTCCGATGAAATAAGCAGTGTGACACCTGGCCTAATCCAGGAGTCCCTAAGCTGGATGGAAAGTGATAATCCGATTTTGCAGCTGCTCGGGGCTGCATGGTTAGCAGGAACCCAGCATCGACTCACGGCGATCGAGAAACTAAAGTCTCTTAGCACCAACTCATCGTTGCGTGTTTCTGAATATGCGAAAGTTCAATTATGGAGAACGACGCCTCCAGAGGAAATACTATCCCAAAAGATTCAGCAATGGATCGATCTTCGAGATCGACTCAGCATTCCCCTGCAAGCTGGTCCAACAGCACTGCTTGCCTACCGTTTGGAACAAACAAATAATCCAAATCTTGCCATCGCCGAATGGCTGCGCGTCGCGTCGCTGCACTCGGATCGTTATCATTTGGTAGAACTTGCAAATCGACGATCGTTGGATTTGGCGAAAAAGTCCAAGGATGCTACGTTGCTAGAGTCCGTATCATCGAGTTTGAAGCAGTTGAAGCTCAAGGGCCAAGATTCATCCGTCCAAGATGCTTCTTTGAAAGAAAAATGAAAAAAGGTTTTCCGACCGTGACACACATGCGATGCCTTAGAATCTCCCACTGGTTCACCCGGATAGTCCTAGGTTGCCTGGGAGTTGGATGGTTGATTCTTCAACCTCGATTCGGTGTTGCTCAAGAGGCATCTTTAGGCCCAGGGCAAGCTGTTTCCGGAGGGCTCAAACCAAGTGACGCCTCAGATGATACGGTATTTGAGATCATCTTCAGTGGAGGGCCCCTTGGGGTCGCCATCATGATCGCCTTGATCGTCATGTCCATCCTGGCGGTTTATTTGATCATCGATCAGTGGCTTACGCTCAAACGGAAAGATTTGCTTCCGACGGAGCTCAACGAGAACGTGCGCCAGTTGCTTGCTCAAGGCAAGCTCAAGGATGCCGATCAGGCATGTCGCAATCAGCCCTGTCCGCTTTCTTATGTGCTTGCCAGCGGCATTGCGGAGATCGAATATGGCTGGCCGGCAGTCGAGAAATCGCTTGAGGATGCTTTGGCTGAGCAAGCCGCCAGGATGTATAGGAAACTCGAGTATCTCTCGGTGATCGGCAATCTTGCCCCGATGCTTGGTCTGCTTGGAACCGTCGCGGGTATGATTTTAGCGTTTCGAGAGGTCGCATTGTCGCAGGGGACAGCCGGAGCAGGTCAATTGGCCTCTGGAATCTACTCGGCCCTGATTACCACGGTGGCCGGTTTGCTGATCGCCATCCCGGCCTTGGGTGCTTTTGCCGTCTTTCGAAACCGAATCGACGAGATCATGTCGGAAATGGCCACGGCAGCACAACAGGCCTTTGGGCCGATCCGCCGCAGGCTACCGGGAGCAACCGCAGCGCGACCGACCGTCGTCCCCCCCCCACGAGGGTAACCGGTAAAAACACCCTAATCGATCAAACCCAGGGGCGCCTTTACCAACGAACTGATCGGTGTTGCTACCAATAAAGCAGGACTTCATGTATCCTATTAAGCTTCGAAAATAGGTAGCACATCTTCATCTTGTTTGTTGTCTGGAATTTCACTTGGCTGACACTACCCTACGAAGCGATGACTCGGGCCAGCAGTCAGGTTTGGACACGAGTGCAGGACGGAATACAACTGCTGGAAATTGGACGCCGGTAACTTTGGCCGAGGCCCTTAGTGATATCGGAATGCGCAGAGCCAACAACCAGGATAGTTTTTCGATCGTCCTGGCCAACGATACGGAACTGTGGCAGCGTGCGGGAGATTTGTTGATCGTTGCCGATGGGATGGGAGCCCATGCCGCTGGTGAGCTTGCCAGTCGCCTGAGCGTTGAGTTGATTCCGCATCACTATTCCAAACTCAATACCAAAATGGATTGCTCAGAGGCTCTGCTCAGAGCCTTTGAAGAAACCAATCGCGAGATCCATCGCCGAGGGATGGCAAACCCCGAGTTCCGTAGCATGGGCACGACCACTAGCGCGATTGTGCTACTTCCGATCGGAGGAGTGATCGCGCATGTCGGAGACAGTCGAGTCTATCGACTTCGTGGCCAGACGTTTGAACAACTGACGTTCGATCACTCCTTGGTTTGGGAGATGCAACAAGCCGGCGAGGTCAGCGAGGAAATGATCCGCAATAGCTCGATCCCCAAGAACGTCATCACTCGATCGATGGGTCCAAGCCCCAGCGTGCAAGTCGACTTGGAAGGTCCATTTCCTCTGAAGAAAGGGGATCGCTTTCTGCTCTGTAGCGATGGGCTCAGCGGTCAAATCGCCGACGAAGAAATCGGATTGCTTCTAGGGCTGCTAGATCCTGCCAAAGCGGCTAAAGCCTTGATTGATCTAGCGAACTTTCGAGGTGGTCCCGACAACATCACTGTAGTGATCGGAGAGGTTCAGAGGGATACAGGGATCTCGAACGTACAAAATTACACCTCCGGGGGACGTGCAGCATCCAGTTTTCCAACTTCACTGGGGCTGATGGCTGCTATCGGATTGCTTGCCGCGATTTTTCTTGCACTGATGCAGCAGACGCCTCTTGCCATCCTCGCGGCCGCGGCAGCGATTCTGGCACTGGTCACAGGATGGATCAAGATGGCAGTCAGCAAGCAATCAGTTGTTCAAGAGCAAGGTTTCGGCAAAGCTCCCTATCGCAAATACACATGCAAGCCTTCAGCAACATTCGCTTCGCAACTAAAAACAGCCGTCGATGAACTGTTCCAGTGGCTCAAAGACAATTCCAATAGCCCTAAGCTGAAAGTGCTTGCAGAGCGTATCCAAGCAGCCAACAAGGAGCTTGTGGGGAAAGACTACAAAGCTTCGACATCATCGTTTGCAACGCTGCTTGTGGACGTCATGCAAGAAATCCGAGATCGTCGCAAGGAAGACGACGAAGGCCGCGTCGACTACAAAGACTGAAGCCATCTCATTTTTTGGCCATACGATTGCCATCCAATCACAGAGCCCTCACGTAGGCTACACATTCAGCAGCACAATCAGCAGCAGACCGGTCCCGACGCAAGCGACCAGTGCTGCGATGATTCCAATATTGGAACGAGGAAGCTTGGGGTACTCTGCACGCAAGGTCTTGATATCACGATGGTATTCAAACCATGCTAAAAACAAAGACAGCAGCCCCAGACCGATCAAAGTCAATCCAAATTCCTTTGGACCCAAAATACTCGGCCCATGAGCCGAGCTTTTTGCACGTCCATCAAGGATGTCCAACTGAAAAAATTTATAAGCCGAAAACCCGAACGTAATCAGTGACGTCGCGGTCCTGACAGCGGCCATGATCGTGCGTTCATAAGCGACCCGAGTCCTCTCGATAGCCAAACGAGTCGTCGTATCTAAGATTGGTATCGCGTTAGACTCGTTAGAATCCATAATTTTCCTCGCTTTTTGTAAACCTGACAGAATCATCGAAGCTGTTTTTCCATCGACGGCTACTTGACCAACGACGGAGCGATTATACTAAAGACCTCAGAGACCTTTTTCCTGATCCCCAGCGGTTCTATGTTCCCTTCCATCAGCAGTCGAATTCGAATCCCAGCCTTGCGAGCGCTGGTCCTGCTGGTTTGGCTCTTGGGAATCCCCGGCTTACGGCCCGCTTTCCACCACCATCAACTGACGAACCTTTCGGAATTTGAGCAAATGCAAATGGTGGAACACCTGAAGTTCTACCCACATCCTGAATCTCAAGATACCGAAAAATTACACCTTCATTGGTTGGTGTTGCTCGACGGCTCTCCAACCGAAGCTTTCCCAAACAGCGCAATCTCCTCGGAGCGTGCCCTTTTAAGTCCCTCGATCGAATCGGATACCGCATCCGAGTTCTTTTTTCCAATCGATGGTGCTTACAGCGTATCCTTTTGTGACTCAGTTTTGGATTGCCGGAGTGCGACTTTGCCGACTCGCGCAGGTCACATAAATGCCAACGAACCTCTTTTGGTTCCGATCCATTCCCGCTTTGACGCGTACGCAACGGCTTTATACACATCAGCCTATCTTTAATCGATCGACGCCTGTGCGTGTCCTGCCTCAAGGGTTTTCTGTGCAGCCCCTGAGTTTCTAATTCGATCGCTTACCCATATCGGCTTGATTCCCATGAACACCTTCCAACACGCGCTACGCGCTTGGCCTTTCCTATTGCTGACGACCATTCTGGGAGCCGGTAGCGTCTGGATACTCAACCAGCGCAATGCAAAAACAGCCCAAGCGACCATTGAAGAGCTTCAGCTACACCAAGATGAACACGCAAATTCGACGGCCAAAGACCCCAAGCAAGCCAATCGGATCGAACTTCCAACCGAGCTTTGGGCTCCAAGCCGAATCAAGCTCGAATCCCCCAAAGAGGAACTCTTGGCAGTGCCCGTTCATTTGACCGGCAAAGTATCCCTCAATGAAGATCGAATATCACATATCTATCCTATGGTCGAAGGAACCGTAGATTCGGTATCGGTGTCGCTAGGACAAAACGTCAAAGCCGATGACTTGCTCGTGGTCATCCATAGCCGCGAGATAGGCCAAGCGAAACTCAACCTCTACCAAGCGAGGCTTCAGCGTGAAATCGCGATCGTCAAAAGAGATCTCCAAACCCGAATCGCTGAGAATACCCGTCGGCTGATCGACGAGCTTCGACAACGTAGACCCATCCAAGAAATCGAGAGCAAGTTTCGAACGTTGGCTATGGGGGACTATCGCGAACGTCTACTTGCGTCTTATTCAAGCTACCTGAAATCCCAAGCCGATGTTGCTCGACTGGAGAATGTTCAAGACAGCGGTGCGGTTTCCGGCAAACTCTTGCTTACAGCGCAATCCAACCGCGATGCCGATTTAGCGACCTTTCAAGCTCGCATCGAACAGATCGAATATGAAATGCAAACCGACATTCTTCTTGCCAACCAATCGGTCAAAGAAGCCGATACGCGAGTCGCTGTCGACGCGACAAGCCTCAGAATCCTGGGTGTCGACTCCAAAGACATCGAAAGCGTCGATCCAACCACCCAAGGTGAAGCGATCTCGCACTACCCGATTCGCGCCCCGTTTGACGGCACGGTTATCACCAAGGATGTTACCGTACGAGAGCAGGTCCGCCCGAGCGCTTCGGTTTTGACTGTGGCGGATCTTTCCACCGTATGGATCACCGCAGATGTGTTCGAAGAAAATGTACCACTGCTCCGCTTGCTGGATCAACAAACCGTGTCGATCGTCAACGAAGCTTGGCCAGATAGGACCTTTACCGCCAAGGTCTTTTACACCGGAGAAATCATGGACGAGAAAACACGCACCATCGCCCTTCGAGCCATCGCCGAGAACTCCGATCGACTGCTCAAGCCAGGAATGTTCGTCAACGTGGTGATTCCAGGAATTCAATCCGGTAGCGCGATGACCGTTCCTGACGAGGCCATTCAAGAGCACGAAGGCAAGAAATTCGTGTTCGTCCAAGTTCAAGACACTCAATTTGATCGACGTGAAGTCCAACTTGGACAAAAAGCTCAAGGCAGAACTGTGATTCTCAAAGGGATTGGCCCAAAAGACCAAGTGGTTGTCCAAGGAGCATTCGTCCTTAAATCGAGAATGCTCGCTGAATTGCTCGGTGAAGAATAGATCTTTGGATGAAGCGATCCAAATCCAAGACAATCGAAACGACAACACTCGGAGAAACAATCACATGGTCCAACCTATCATCCAATGGTCCTTAAACAATCGCTTTATTGTCATTATCGCATCTCTTTTGATCTTGGGATTGGGCGCAATCGCCGCCACGCAGATCCCCTTGGATGCCGTTCCGGATCTGACCAACGTCCAAGTTCAGGTGCTGACCAACTCT
>JAGWZB010000272.1 GCA_018969045.1 Planctomycetota bacterium
GGTGGCCGGGCCGCGATACGATTCACCACAGCCTACTACTTTCCTCCCAGCGGAAGACGTATCCACAAACAGCCCAAGGATACCCTCAACGACCCATGGGGGGTGCTTCCGAATCCAGATGCACAAGTGATCCTCACCGAAGAACAGACCGCACAAGCCACCGAGCGAATCCGCAGACGAAGCGACCCTCTTTCCAACGGTTCCATGACGGGACATCCCCTGGCACAAAATGAGGATCCCAACGATCAGTCGATTGTCCATGATGCGCAACTGGTCAAGGCCATCGAATTGCTTGGGTTCCAACCCCTAAGATGATTTGGTGTCGTGCTTTGACAACTCGGGTTGATCGTCTAGGAGAATCCTGTACGAGTCCGCTTCAAGATCCTCGTATTGGCCAGTTTTTATACATCGCAAACATGCCCATAAGCCTGCGGCCCCCAAGAGAATTGCAATCGGCAATGCAATGTATAGAACGCTCATTCGAAGGTTGTTTGTGTCAGAGATTTAGAATGCGGTGGAAAGGTTCTTGCCGTCCAAGCCATCAGCAAAACCGTGATTCCAGAAATCGGCATAAAAACTGCGGCGATCCATGGGTGAATATAACCGGTCGCGGCCAGTCCAATCGTGATGCAGTTATAAAAAAGCGAGGCAGCAAAACACCGATGAATCGCTTGGACGGCATTCGTGGAAGCATCGAGCAACCGAGGGATCAGTTCCAGATGATTCGCACCCATGTAAATTGGTGCATTCCTAAGTGCGATCTCCGAGGGGCCACGGACCGCGATCCCCACATCAGCAGATGCCAAAGCGATTGCATCGTTGATCCCATCACCGATCATGACCGTAGTCAATCCCAGAGCATGAAATCTGTCCAAATGTTCCTTTTTCTGCTCCGGACTGAGTCCCCCTAAGCATTCCTCCAAATCAATACCGGATTTCTGGAGTTCAAGCCCTAGGCTCTGAACATGGGGGGAATCGTCTCCAGATAGTATCGCCAACTTCCACCCTCGCTGCTGCAACGCAGACAGAGCCTTGGCCACCCCTGGTCGTTGAACATCCCCTAATCGGAAAACACCTTGCAAGTTGCCATCGACAAATACACCAACTTTGCGATAGACCTCATCGGTCCGATCCTGTTCCTGCCGCTGCGTTTGGGTCTGCGATTGGCTATCGATACGACCGATAAAAACCTCTCTTCCATCGACGATCCCACGTATCCCCTGGCCTACCTCTAATTCCACGGAATGGGCCTTTAGCAGACAAGCAGAAACTTGTTCTTTTGCATGAGCATTCTCTAAACGGATGAATTCGACCAAAGCCTTGGCGATCGGATGCTCTGATTGCGACTGGATCGCTTCGACACTCGGCAGAAGTTCGACCGGTCCGCTCCAATCGACGACGCGAAGTTCTCCAAAAGTGAGCGTACCGGTTTTGTCAAAGCAAATCAAACCAGGCTTCGAAAGCCTCTCGAGTGCGTTGCCATCTCGGATCCAAATTTTCTCTCGGGCCGCTCTGCCAATCGCAACTGTGATCACCAATGGAGCCGCCAGGGCAAGGGCGCACGGACAAGCGATTGTCAGCAGGGAAACCGTGCGCTGAATCGCCACCGAAGGCCCTTGGATTGCCCACCAGGTCCCACACGTTCCTATCGCCAACGCCAATACGACCCAAACAAACACCCTGCCGACCCTGTCTGCCAATTGGATCAGCGGGGTACGGTCCGAGGTTGCTTGCTGCACCAAGCTTGAAATCTGCCCCAAACGCCCCTCGTGAGCACTTTTTAGAACCGTGATTTCAATCGTGGATTTGAGGTTCAGCGATCCACCGAAAACCTCCTGGCCTTGCATGGCTCTTTGCGGGCGACTTTCTCCGGTGATAAACGCCGTCTGCAGTTCCGTTTGCCCCTTGGAAATTACTCCGTCTGTCGGAATCATGCTCCCAGATCTGACTTCGACACGATCCCCCGGACGCAATTGTCTAGCAGGTACTGTTGCTTTTTGACCCTCGGCGGTAACCCTTACGGCTTCGATGTCGTGAAACCGCAGCAACTTTGCAATCGACATCCCCGATCGATATTGAGCTCGAAATTGGATATACCGACCGATTCTGAGCAAAAGCACCAAAGATGCCAGAGAGTCAAAGTAAACATGGCCTTTTCCGGTAGCAGCTCCGATGAGACTACCTATCGTCCCAACCAGAAGGCCTGTGGCCACCGGCACATCCACATGAGGAATTCTTGTTTTGATCGACTGCCAAGCCGATCGAAAAAAGATCCGTCCGGGAAAGGCCGCCGAGAGAAGTCCGAGGATAGCACCAACCCATCTGAGAAATCTCTCGTGCTCGCGAGCGATCCCGGTCGCTTCACCTGCATAGAGTGAAATCGCGATCCACATCGCATTGGCGGCCAAGAAAAAGGCGATCGCGATCCAATACCAATGCTCTTGCCGAAGCCTACGATCGGCGCGATCTTCCAGTTCCTCTTGATGCATCGGACCAAGCACATATCCAAACTTGGTCAAATACTCCGCCACCCGAAACGGTTCGGTTCGAAGAGGATCATAGAGCAACTCTAGCGAACGATCGCTAAGTCGTACACGGGCTGATTTCAACCCCGGGATCGATGGTGGCAAACTTTCAATCAGCCAGGAACAAGCCGCACAGTGAAGGCCTTCGACACCCAAACGAACGCGGCAAGTCCCATCCGATAGAGTCTGAACTTCCACACCCGACTCCCGCAGATTCTTCAGCGAATCTGAAGCCTTGGTTTTTCGAACCGGTTGGGAGTCTTGGTCCAAGAGCGCACGAAGCGAGTAAAAATTCTCTAATCCAAGTTGATGGATCAACGAGTAGGCACCCATGCAACCGTGGCAACAAAAGTACTTGGGTGGTCCCTCCGTCGCTTCGCTTGAGGCTTGCTCTTGCAGCGCCCAAGTATCCCTGCCGCTTACTTGAGTTTCCAAGCCGCAGTGAGCGCACCGAACCGTCGAACCAGTAGCACGATTGCAAGCTTCCTCCAACGTCGGGCTCATCACTTTTCCCCATGGGACTCACTTGGCCCCTCATGCTCAGGGGTACAGCAAGGCAATTCGATCGCTTCGAGCGACTCAATCGCCGCCTTGTCGAGCCCCTTTGCCTGATTCACCGGAACCAACGGATCGCGAACCAAACGGGTTAAGTCGACCGAAGCTCGAGTCGTTACTGTCCAAAATCCAAATCCGATAAGCAACAAAGAGGCGACCCACTGCATCGTTTTGGGATCGATTTTTCGAAACCAACTACCTCCCCAAGCAACCGCTGAGAGCGCCGGTAGAGTCCCCAGCCAAAAGGCCAACATCATCGCGACGCTAGCAAGCAAACCGCCCGCTGAGGCCGAAGCCAACACGAACAAATATAGCCAGCCACATGGAAGCCATGTGCTAAGCAAACCCCATAGATAAGCGTTCCAAGCCGGGCTCTTGGCACGAAGTCTTTTGAGAAAACAAACGATTAGCGAATTCCATTTTAAGAAAAAAGGAGAATGCCCAACAACCATAGGTGTTGGACTAATCAGCCTCCCAATCCGCACAGTGCCCAAGACAATAAACGTCATCCCAACCATCGTTGAAACGGCAAAGCCTATCCCCCAACCGCCTGCAAGACCATCAGTGGCCGAAGCAATCGAGCCGACCAGAAAACCGAGTACCAAATAGGTGGTCAATCGCCCTAGATGGTAACTCAGCAAGTGAAAAAGGCGTGTAAGTCTATGCGTATCGATCGCGCTGCTGTGAGAATCGAAACCTGTGCGATCCAGCGGCTTGGTCGCAATCAACACAAAGGGTCCGCACATTCCGACACAATGAAGCGATCCGAACAAGGATGCGGTCACTACCGCCAGAATCCATGGAATCATGGTAGACTCCAATCGACAACCCGATCCGAAACATATCGCTCCTGCCGAGGACCTTTTAAGTCCAGCGAAATTTGCCATTTGCCCTCGCGATCGATGCTGATCGCGGCCAAATAGACGCCCTCTTGATCACCCTCAGGAGCTATTTCCACCGACTGGCTCTGGCCAGATCTTGTGAAATGGTAGGCTTCAACCCGGCCAGTACAACCTTTGACCGGATTGCCCATGGCGTCTTTGATTCCAATGCGAACGCCTTCGTTTTTTCCCAAGGGAGCCAATTGGATGTTCCAGGCCAAGCGATCCGAGGCCTCAAGCAGATCTTTGTGAACTTGCCAGTCGACGGCTTGGGAACTGTAGTTGGGCAACGGGCGGAACGACGAGTCCCCTACGGCCATGTAAATGGCAAGGGCTGCAATCCCCAGATTGATGGTCAGGAGCCCAAGGATGAAAGCCCCCCAAAAGAGGGCGGATTTGGTTTCTCTGGAAGCGGAAACGGAATTGGACATTCCTCGATCGCAATTTCATCGGTGAGAGAACGTTCTTTGCTAGTCGATTGTCTCTGGAATTTTACCGGAAATCGCCAGCACTCTCGATGCTAGTCAGGATAACTGGGGCAAGTTTGGGGGTTTCGCGACATTTTGCCTAAGTCACCGGCGATTTGGTCGTCATTGCCCCCTGCTTTCGTCAATTTTCACTCCCGGCAGGTCAGGAAATAGTTATTCTTTAGATTCACAGTTGCAATTCCTGAAGGAGGACCCAGTAGACCCTCGAATCTACTGGATCTGACTTGTTGTTTTTGGGCTTGGTTGCCAGACTTATGAGCTACATCGAAATCATCAGCAGCGGACCGGCGATGGGACGCCGCGAAAACCTTATCAAACCCCAGTACATTATCGGTCGCCATCCTGAGTGCGATATCGTCCTGGAAAGCGGTGCGGTCGTCTCAAGGCAACATGCTCGATTGTTCGCCAGAAACGGCGGATACGCTTGCGAAGATCTTGGCAGTCGCAACGGCACTTTCGTCAATGGCAAGCTGATCAATGGTCCGACGCAGTTGCAAGACGGCGACTCGATCCGGATCTGCGATATCGAAATGTCTTACGGTGACACCAAAGAGCAAAGCTCCTTCAAAGGCGAATTCGGATCATCCAAATCAGGAGGATTGGGCGTTCTGATCGAAGACGACGAGAACGAAGAAAACGTTAGTCCAAGCGTCCAGGCTCGCATGGGAATGGATGTGCGTGGTAGCGAGTACGGCTTCCAGCTATCGGCCAGCGCTGAGTCCCGATTGGCAGCACTGCTTGAGATCATGCGTAACCTCGGAAAGACGATCGGTATCGACGAGGTATTGCCCAAAGTCCTTGATTCTCTTTTTTCCATCTTCTTGCAAGCCGACCGAGGGTTCATCGTCCTCAAAGACTCCGCTGGAAACCTGGTGACTCGCGCGACCAAGACGCGTAATAAAGACCAAGAGGACCGAGCTCGCTTATCCAAAACGGTCTTAAGAGAGGTCATGAAGACCAAACAAGCGATCATCTCGCTTGACGCCAGCGGCGACTTCAGCATGAGTGAAAGCGTTGCAGATTTTAAAATCAAATCGATGATCGTCGCACCTCTTCTGAACTTCGAAGGTGAACCGCTTGGTGTGATTCAGATCGATTCGACCCAGACAAAAGGCGGATTTGAAGCGAAGGACTTGGAAATCCTCATCGGTGTGGCCAACCAAGCTGGTATCGCGATCGAAAATGCTCAAATGCATGAGAACCTCGTCGCTCAAAAACTCGTCGAACAAGATCTAGTCCTTGCTGCCCAAGTCCAACTAGCGTTTCTCCCCAAGTCTTCGCCCGCATGCAATGGGCTCTCTTTTTATCAGTATTACAATCCCGCCCAACAGATCGGCGGCGATTATTTTGACTACCTGGAACTGGACAACAATCGTCTCGTCATCGCCTTGGCAGACGTCGTTGGACACGGAGTTGCTGCCGCAATGTTCATGGCCAAACTCTCGGCCGAAGCTCGGTTTGCGTTCGCTTCGATCAGCGACCCTCGCAAGGCCATGGCCCAACTCAACGATCGTATCACCGCGCTGGATGCAGACCGGTTCATTACCATGTCTGTCATCGTTTTGGATAAAACCACCAACAAGGCAACTATTGTCATCGCTGGGCACATGCCTCCGATCCACTACCATGCCGACGGTTCGATCAGCGAGCCAGGCGAAGATATCGCGGGGCCCCCCTTAGGCATCATGTCCGATGTGGAATTTGATGCCATGGAAGTCATCCTCCAACCCGGAGAGTGCCTGACCATGTATACCGACGGGATATTTGAAGCTCCCAATAAAACAGGCGAGCAGTTCTCGATCAATCGCGTTCGAAAAATTATCGAAAAGGCCAAAGGCCAAGTCAAACCCGCCGGCGAGGAATTGATCCAGTCGGTCCTTGAGCATATCGTTGACTGCGAACAAGAAGACGATATGTGCATAGTAATCGTCGGTCGCGACCACTAATGCACGCAACCGCTTATGGACAAAACAAGATTGGTGAGCCATCTGCGGTTCTAAAAAAACGGACCGCTCATGGACGCTCATGCCAAACCAAAGATTCGCTGGTAACTCCCAGTCCCCGAGATCCCATTAGCGGTCATCAGCGAACATTAGCGGTTGTAAAAAAACGGACCGCTCATGGACGCTAATGGACGCTCATGCCAAACCAAAGAATCGCTGGTAACTCCCAGTCCCCGAGATCCCATTAGCGGTCATCAGCGAACATTAGCGGTT
>JAGWZB010000273.1 GCA_018969045.1 Planctomycetota bacterium
TTCCAAGAATCTGAGGATTCTCCTGCATCACAGGGAAACCCAACAAGCGCTCGGCTGTCCGGTCGGTGTCCAGACATCCATAAAGCTCGTACTGATGCATCGAGACCAAGGCTTCGATCACCATCTTGGCATGGCCGCCTGCCCCGAGAATAAACACAAGTTGCTTTGCCATCGAAACTCAAAAGGCCCTTGCACCAAACGCACTGCCAATACTCATCCTTGCTCGAAGGGACCCGGTCCAAGCCCACGGTCCAAAGAGCCTCGCGGGGCCAAGTTTACCCCAATTTCCATCAAGAATCGATGAAGATTCAGCAGGATTCTACCAACCCAGAAAATACGCTTACCCCAGGACATTCTCATGGAAATCCCCACGGGGCACTTGGATGCCATCTGCGAAACTGGTTAAAATTAAGCCGATGATGGCGGTATCCACCATGAATGATCAAGCATTTTCTCCAGGGGAAAGCCGATGAGCGATAGCTCTTCACTCGACTGCAGCGTTCTGGTCTTGAACCGGTTCTACATGGCTATTCGTGTAGTCGATGTGCGCCGCGCGATGACCCTCCTGTATCGCAACTGCGCCGAAGTGATCACCATCGAAGATGACCAATACATCAACTACGATTTCGACAACTGGTGTGAATTGTCGGATCTTCAATCCCTGGACAAACAGCCCGGAGAGGATTACATCAAAACACCTTCAAGGGAATTGCAAGTCCCCAGGATCATTCGGCTGGTCCTCTACGATCGTGTTCCAAAATCCACCGTCCGATTCAATCGCAAAACCCTCTTTGCCAGAGATTCCCACCGCTGCCAATACTGCGGCCAGTCCAGACCCATGAGCCAACTGAGCCTCGACCACGTCATCCCGCGATCCCAAGGTGGGAAAACCACCTGGGAAAATGTCGTATGCTCGTGCGTCAGTTGCAACGGCAAAAAAGGTGGACGAACACCAGTCCAAGCTGGTATGAAACTGCTATCGGATCCGGTTCGGCCTACAGCCAATCCCGGGATCTCCATCACCCTCAAGGACCCTCGATACCGTTCCTGGAAAACCTTTCTAGCTTCCACGCCAACGGTATCGTAACCTCCAGTACCCAAAAGTCCGATGGTTTCAAACTTACGTAGTTAACCACAAAAACAACCAAACTATCTCTTTCCTTCAGGCTCTTTCCTTCAGGCTCTTTCCTCCAAGCTGCAATCCTCTCGATGAAAAACACTTCTGCACCCCGCAAACATCGCCGCTGGTTTCTCTCCCATACCGCGATGCTCGCTACTGGTTTTGCGATTACCCCCAAGCTCTCCGGATATGCAGCGGCCAACGATGAAATCCGAATTGGATTTCTCAGTTGTGGCGGTCGTGCGAATGAACTCATGGGAAGTTTCGCCAAAGTCCCAGGAGTCAAAATCGTTGGACTGAGCGATCCAGACTCCACCCGTGTGGCCAAGGCCAAGACTCGGTTTCCCGACGCAAAGACCGCAACCGATCTGCGAAAGCTCATCGAAGACCCAAACATCGACGCGGTTGTGGTCGCAACCTGCAATCATTGGCACTGCCTAGCAAGCATCTGGGCGATGCAAGCAGGGAAAGATGTTTACGTCGAAAAACCGCTCTCACACTCCCAATGGGAAGGAGAGCAAACCATCGCTGCGGCCCGAAAGTACCAGCGGATTTGCCAAGTCGGAACTCAGCAGCGTTCCGACCCAATGCAAACAGAACTCAAGAAGTTCTTGCACGAAGAAATGGCCCTGGGTCAGATCCAACGCGTTCAAGTAAATCGCTACGGTGTGCGTGGACCGATCGGAAAACGCAGCGAACCCTTGCCCAAAGACCCTAACATCGACTGGAACCTTTGGCTCGGGCCAGCGGCCGATCAACCTGTGTTCAGAAACGCATGGCACTACGATTGGCACTGGGACTGGAATACCGGCTCTGGGGAGATGGGCAACTGGGGTGTTCACGTCTTAGATGATGTCCGAAACGTCGTCTTTAGAGATTCAGTCCAAGTCCCCAAGCGAATTCTTGGTGGCGGAGGGCGGATCGTCTGGAACGATGCAGGACAGTCTCCCAACGTCCATGCCGTGGCCTTCGATACCGGCTCGATCCCTGTCGTCATCGGGCTTAGCAACCTACCCGACAAACCCGACGGCAAAAAATCGCCCGATGCACCAGGACCCTCAAGCGGATATGTCGTCTATTGCCAAGCAGGTAGACTCGAAGGCCAACGCGGATCGGCCAAAGCCTTCGATCGCGACGGCAAATTGATCAAAGAGTTCAAAGGAAACGGAGGAGGAGGGCACCAGGCTAATTTCATCCAAGCCGTCCGGAACCGTAAACCGGAAGCCCTCAATGCCGAAGTCCAAATCGGTCATGACTCAACCGGTTGGTGCAACTTTGCCAACATCTGCTTCCAAGCTGCAGATCATCAAGACCTTCGCGAAAAAGTCGAATCGGCTATGGATCATCCAGGCTGGGAACCACTCATGCAGCAAATGCTCGATCATCTAAACGCCCATGGAGTCCAACCCAACGACTCTGCTTTGCGCATGAGCCACTGGATGGATCTGGACCCCAAAACAGGTCGCTTTGTAGGCCAGTATGCCCAGCAGGGTAACGCGCTGATCAAACGCCAGTACCGAGAAGGATTCGAAGTTCCACAGGTCAGCTAGCGCCAAAGTTCCATCTGCTATCAGGATTTCCTTGTGAAAACCAGAGGATCCGTCCAAATCGCTATGGCTCAGCACGGGTCCAATCATGTAAATTTCCCGCGATCGGGTCGATTCTAAACGGCAATTGGATAGGGGGATTCATCTGGGCATGGATGCGCAGAGGACCAGTCTTTGTTCGAATACCATTTCATGGATTCCCAGGCAATCGACCTCTGTGGTAGGACGTATCTGCCTATTTATTTGCTTGTGCATTGCTGACTACCCGATATCGCTGGCTCAAAATCCCCCCCGAAACGATGCTTCATGGCCCCCACCGCCTAGCGTCGCTGATACCACGTTCCACGATTGCGCGATGCTGTCGATTGATCGGGCGATTGCCGTCGGTGATGCCGGTACCATCTTGGTCACCGAGGATGGCGGCAAACAGTGGAGGAATCTATCTGGTGCCCGAAGCGAGTGGAATTTCTACGGCATCGGCATGGACGTCCCGATCGCAGCCGATAAACCCAGAACAGGATTGATCGTCGGTGGAACAGTCCAACCGGCAAGTGGTAGCAGCACGGGTGTGGTTCTGACCACTCAGGATGACGGAAAGACCTGGACACCTGCCATCATCCCAGGCTTGCCACGCCTGATCGGACTCCAACGCATCAAACATCGACACTGGATCGCATGGGGAGATTGGTCCGATCACTTTGGGTCCGCATTGTTCGAATCTATCGACGGTGGTAGAAGTTGGAATCCTAGATCGATCCCTTGTGGACATCTGCAATCGGTCACACTTGGCGACGATGGAGCCCTACTGATCGTCGATCGATCGAGCCGAGTATTCTTTGCGGCCGACGGCGTCGAATTTCGTTCCTCCAATATCCCGAACGATCCATTTCACCCTATTCGTTTTTGCAAACGTTTGTCTCAAGGATGGTGGATCGGTGGTGATGGAGCTCAGTTGTGGCATTCAAGCGACGGACTTGCATGGCAACGCGTCAAGCTTCCTATCGATCAAGAAGACGAGCCGTTAGTGGATTGCCTCCAAATCGACGGCAGCGCTAGCAATCTATGGATCGTTGGCAAGCCTGCCAACGCAATATGGGAGTCCCAGGATGATGGCAAGACCTGGGTCAAAAGATCCACTGGTTCTACGACCGTTTTAAACTCGATCAAAGCCTGGAACGACCAAATTGTCATGGCTTGTGGACGACTTGGAAACATTCTTCAATCTCGCAATGGAGGTAGGTCTTGGCGTGAAGTTCACGTTTCCTCGAAAAGATACCTTGGCCTAAGCCTAAGCGCTACGGATCGGACGATTCCATGGGATGTTCATGCTTATATCACCCATGAGGGATTTCATCAGACCGCCGCTGTAGTCATCCACGATCGGCGATTCTCCGAAACACTTCATCATCAGATCGACCGAAGCTCAGCTCTGGAGTGTCTTGCTAGCCGCGCTCGATTAGATCACGTTTCCACATGGCGAGCTCTCCCGATAAGCGACTTGCCTCACGGCACTAAAATCAACGATTTAGCTTATTATCAAAATTCCAGAGATGCCTTACTGAGGATGATGGTCCAGGAGATCCGACTACACAGACCAGAGGTTCTTATTATTGAAGATAGCTCATCGAACGATATGCTCCGAGCCGCTTGCGGAGCACTGGCTTCCCAAGCGGTCCAATTAGCCGCTAACCCATCGTATGTACCGGCAAAAAGCTTAGAAGGTGATCAACCAGGAGCATGGACGATCCAGCGAATTTTACAAACAAGTGAAAACGCAAGCGGCTTTTCACTCTCAGCCTCGATGCTCCTGAAAAAGAGCAATCAACTCTTGGCCAAACCCTTGCAACCGATCCGTTACTATTATGGTGGCACCGGCAAATTCTCAGAGAGTGAGCCTCCCGGGGCCCTCATTGGAAAAGCAAAGTACCGCTTGCTGAATCATCCGTCGACGTCGATCAGCAGTCCACTTGACGGCTTGGTCGTCCAAGGCGAAACGAAATTGTGCGAAAAACCCTCCCAAAAAACCAAGCTTGCGACTCTCATGGCATCGGCCAACGCTTCTGTGGCTGTTTCGGAACTGCTCAGAACACGAGGTAGCCCCCTGTATCGTGAAAATGCTTGGGAAGATGCGCTTTGTGAATTGATCAAGCCGCTTTCACCAGAATCGACCCTAGATGTGCTATGGATGGTTTCCCAGGAATCTCGCACAGAAGGCAATTGGAACCGTTGGCACTATGCACTTCAATTGCTACTGGCACGATTCCCAAACCAAGAACAGCAAGAGATGGTTTATCGGGAACTCATGACATACATCGGATCGGCCGAAGTCGACCGGTTGGTTCGTTTGCAACTGGAACAACGCAAAGAAGAGCTACCCTCTGAAAACCTATCGGTCACTGCAAGCGGAAATGCCTCCCCATTCTCAACTCCAAACAGCAGCGTAAAACCGGCATCGTTCACTGCAGAATCTAGACTCACACCGATCGCCCGTGGCGATCGCGAAAAAGAGTTCTCCAAACTGCTTGGAAGCTGGCCTGAAGTCTCAAAGCATAAAGAGTCAGAGCCCGCTTTTGCATGGCTAATCGCCTCACGCTTTCGAACCAGTTGCATGACTCGTGCCGGCAGATTGGATAAAGCCTCGGAACGGGAGTTTTGGCCTATGTACCTTCCGTATTTAGGCAATTGGACCGGAATCCATGAACAGGAACAGATTGTCAACGCCCCTCCAGAAGGTGCCTTGCCAATCCCGAGGATACCGTGGGTTGCAAGCCGTCCTCATTTGGATGGAACCGCCGAGCCAGATTTCTGGAATCAAGCGGTGACGCTGCGTCTTTCAACGGCTTGGGCCGATGAAACAGACACTTCGACAGTTCGTATTTGTAGGGACAACGAGTTTGTGTTTTTACATTTTACCGCACCAAGAAATCGAACCTCTGAACTGGCTACAAGCAGTATTGCCAGTCGAAAAGAGAGCCGAGACAAGGAACCTAAAGGCAAACGGGATTCCCTCGATACCAAACTGGATCATGTCAAACTAAGGATCGATATCGATCGAGACTATGCAACTTGGTTTGAATTCGGTTGGGACTTACAAGGTGGGCTTGTCGATCAATGCAACGACATCCTGGCCTGGAACCCTCAGTGGTACGTCGTCCTTCAGACGACCGATTCAGCATGGAATGCAGAACTTGCTATCCCAATTGCCGAAATCGTTGGTGATTCGGCGATCGCATGGGATAATCAACCATGGGCGATTAGCCTTCAACGCCAACGACCGTCAATGAGCACGGAATTCCTGGTCGCAGGCGATAGCGACCGCTGGGGACTTGACCAATGGCTGATCATCAATCCTGCTCAACCATGAAGATCAAACTCGGTATTTGGTGCGACTATGGTGTGACACTAGAACCCTCCGAAGGAATCGGTGTCTTCGTTGCTAATCTTGTCCAAGGTCTCATCGAGCAACCCTCCATCGATCAGATCCTGTTGGTTTCCAAAGAAAAACAAGAGCACCTACTGGATCCTCTTAAAAAACTCGCCCCCCAAAAGATCCATGTCCTAGGCAACCCTAAACCACCATTCTACCTTCGAAAACCATGGAAGATGCTTCGCCAAGCCGATCGCAAATCGATGGATCTTTACGGTAAAGGCATTCGCAATTCCAGCTTGCAAGGATCGGTGTACCGTTTCCTTGAACGTCAAATCCTCCGTTCCAAATCCAAGTGGATCGACAGCGTAGATCTGTGGCTCCTACCCTACGTCGGTTTGGACCAGGAATTCAATAAGCCCACCGTTGTGATTGTCCATGATCTGGTCACATATCACTTCTCCGACGGATCTTCCCCAGACAAATTAAATGCCTTCAAAAGGCTGGTCACCCAGGTGACTCAGCAAGCAAGCATCGTCGCCTGCATGTCTGATTTCATCCTGCAAAACGATCTGCACGGGACCTTGGGGCTGCCGCATGAGAAGACTCGAATGGT
>JAGWZB010000274.1 GCA_018969045.1 Planctomycetota bacterium
ACATCTCGGAAAGCTCGTGCCGATGGAGATCGTACTAGAGTTCCACCGATCCAGCTTGGACGCTGGCAAGAATCAGCAGTCTCAAGCAACAGAGGACTCCGACTCTGATCTGATTGGCAAATTGAGCTTTCTGGAACGCATGGAAACCACACTCCGTGTCCAGCAAGCCATCCAAGAAAGATTTGGTGAAAATGCCTTGGGCTGGGTCGGGCGCAGTATCTCAGCGGCAACCTTTGCTCCCTCATTACCCACTCAGGGCTCGAGCACCAAAAAACTCATTGAACGTAGCATCTACAATTCCGCCTTGGAATCGAAAAGAGAAGAGTTCATCCATTCGGGATTTTTGCGTATCGACCCAGAAACTGGTAACGAACTCTGGCGTATTTCCCTGCGTGTCGCAGCGTTTGAAGGTGTGGACTATGGTCAATTTGTCCATGAGCTTCATGATGTTGTCGAGCCAGTGTTACAAGCTCAAAGCGATCGCGTGCAGATCCTAAGACGAATGGCGACCTGGAGTGGTGAAAGCAAGTTCGTTGGAAAAAAAGTATTGCTTTGGGACCCAAAAATCGACGATGCAAGCGGGGGAGAATCAACAACTGATTCAAAGGCTAGAGCCGATGAGATCGCCATTTCGCTTCAAAACGCTCGTCTAAAAGTTGCCCGCACAACTATCGATTCGAAATCAATACCCTTAGTGCAACTCCAAGAATTGGATGAATACGACGCTATCGTTTTAATTGGAACCGCGTTTACTAACAACGAAGTCCGAACTTTAGAGGCATTTTTAAGCAAAATCATTGACTTAGAAGATCGAGACCCGCTCGAACCCAAACACTGGGTTTCCCCCATTTTTACAGGAGTGGTTCCGATCGTCTTTAAAGCTCAAAGAGCATTGCTGACCAGTTTAATGGAGAGTACCCTTTGGTCATTTTTGACAATAACACCGTTGATGATATTTGTTTCACGTAGCTTCCAAGCGGGAATGGTTGCGATGATTCCCAACGTCGTCCCTGTGATTTTCATTTTTGGTTTAATGGGATGGTTGGGAATCGCTATCGATATCGGTTCGATGATGACAGCCAGTATCGCTTTGGGGGTGGCAGTAGATGACACGATTCACTTCCTTTCCTGGTTCCGAGGAAATGCTCTGCAACTGCGGGATCGACGCGCAGCCATCATCGCGTCTTACAAACAATGTGGAACACCGACACTTCAAGCCGCTTGCATCAGTGGGCTTGGGCTATCGGTATTCGCTTTCAGTACATTTACACCGACGCAGAGATTTGGTTGGCTAATGTTGACGATTCTGATTGCTGGAGTGATCGCTGAACTTGTCTTGCTGCCCGCGATTTTAGCAAGTCCATTAGGACGTGTATTTGATCCCAAGTAGCTCTAGAGACGAAGCAATGCAAGCCGTCCTAGGTTTTGGTAGCTCTCACAAAAAGCCCTCCGGCGCTGCCCGACATTCTGAAAAAAGGCGTTCGAGAACTCGTCGCTATTAGGTTGATTGGTTCGCTTGCACGTGGCTTTATGCTTCAGGTATCTTCCCCTGCTCACTCCATAGCAACGGGATCCCTTTTCGCAGTTGGCGTAGGCTCATACCTTCGGGTTCCTTTCCTTCTAGTATCTGCTCGACGATCGTCGGTGACAGAGAAGTCAGCTGCAAGATCCGGCTAACGTGTGTCCGGTCCACGTTGTTTGCTGCAGCGATCTCATCGATGCTCTTGTACTTGCCTGATTCAAGTTGGTCTTGCCAAAGCCAGGCTTTAGCGATGCTGGTAATCAGCGGAACGTTTAGTGCTTTCGGTGCCTTAGCCTCTTCGGTCTTACTTCCTTCGGCCAAGATCATCTGCCGACCGTTGAGTCGATAGACTTTAATCGGGACCGATACGATCACGGTCTCTCCCTCTCTTCGTACGGTTGGCTTTCCCGTTACGACAAGCCTTGAACCAGCTTCGCGCTTCTTGGCGGTCTCTGAGTTTTTGTTTGGTTTCGATTTAGCCATTGGATCGCTCTCCCTGTGAAGTAAGTTCCTCAACAATTTTTTCGATTCCGTTTGTTCGGAAACGAATGTCCACGTTGTTCTCTGATACCCTGACGGTCTCGATCAGCAGCTCAAGGATTCGCGATTGCTCCTCCGGGTACAAAACCTCCCATATCGGATCGAGTCGGTGTAAGGCTTGGGTGATCTCCGCTAGGTCGACGGTGCTAGTGCGTGAGGTTGCAGCCTCAAGGTTGCGAATCGAGTCGTCGAGACTCTTCATTTGTTCGTTAAGCCGTTTGAGCTCAGATTTCACAAGCGGTCCGTCGGGATCCTTCAGGTCCAGAAGTGACCGAGCTGCCTGATACGTCTGGTGGCGACTCTGGCGTAGCTCTTCGAGTTGCGCAAGAACCTCCGGGTCGGGCCCAGTCTGCGAACCGGCGCAAACCTCGCGGTACGTGTGGGCAATCACGTCCGGATGCCGGATCAAATTTCGCACTTGATCGATAACTGCCTTTTCCAGCTCCCCGGCTGGCAGAGACGGAAGTGAGCACTTGCCATAGCCGGTTTTTACCTTCTTGGCGCACGTGTAATACCTGTACTGTCGTCCATTGTTATTTGTCCAAGCTGGCATGACCAAACTCCCGCAATGGCTGCAGTGGACCAGTCGTCTTAGCATCGCGAAGCGTCTGATTTGGTGCTTGTGGGTAGAGACTCGATTTGACCTAAGGACATTACGGACTTGTTCGAACAGCTCTGGCGAGAGGATCGCCGGATGCTCGGCATCGTAAGCTTGCCCCTTGTGCACAATCTTGCCGATGTACTTTGCGTCGGTAAGGATGTTGTGGATCAGCCGACCTGTGTAGTGCTTGCCCCCCATGGTTTTACCGGTCTTGGTCGTGAAGACCTTGGATCGCAGGCCTTCGGCGTTGAGAGTCTCTGCAATCTTTAAGCAGGATTGCTGCTGGGTAGCCAACTTGAAGATTCGTTTGACCAACTTCGCTTCGGTTTCGTTGACCGCGTATCGACGATCGACGATATCGAATCCAAGTTTAGGTTGGCCACCGATGTACTTGCCCTGACGAGCCGTTAAGAGCTTCTTGTCTCGAATGCGTTCGCCGATAATCTCGCGTTCGAATTGGGCAAACGAAAGCAGGATGTTGAGAGTCAGCCGTCCCATTGATGTGGTTGTATTGAACTGCTGAGTCACTGAAACAAACGACACTTGGTACTCGTCGAACAAAGAGATCAGCCTCGAGAAGTCCAGCAAAGAGCGACTCAGGCGGTCGACCTTGTAGACCACCACACAGTCGATCTTCCGAGCTTTGATATCCTCGATCAGGCTGTTTAGCGCAGGGCGATCCATGTTGCCCCCTGAGAATCCGCCATCGTCGTATCGCGTGGGGACTAGCTTCCAACCCTCGTGAACCTGAGATTGGATGAACGCTTCGGCGGCCGATCGCTGGGCATCGAGAGAGTTGAAATCTTGGTCTAGCCCCTCTTCGTGGCTTTTTCGTGTGTAAATCGCACACCGGACTTTCTTCTTGTCGTTGCTCACTTGTCGCCTCCCTTGCTTCCGCTTGCCTGCAGACCAAAGAATCGACGCCCATTGCAATGGCGACCTGTGATGGCCCGGGATATTGCTGAGAGACTCCGGTACCGCTTGCCTTCGAACAGAAACCCATCCTCTTGGACGATCACTTCGTATCGCTGGCCATGCCAGTCACGAAGAAGCCTGGTCCCTAGTTGCAATGCAGCCTTTTCACGAACCGCCTTGCTCTCGGCTTTCTTGGGGTTCACGGCCCAGCCGGTCAGTGAATCGCGGGTGTTCTTGGAAAACCCACCAATACTCAGTTCCTGCAGTCGGTAAGCAAGCCGTCTGATCATGTGCAGCTTGGATTGATTCGCCGAATCTCCACCTATCAGATCGCTCCACTTCTTTCGAAGCTCGCTCATCGACATCCGCTGCAGCTCGTCGATTTGCCGCAAGATGCTCCGGCCGGTGTCACCGGAGTGTTTTTGTTTATCAAACATTTGATCCTCCAAGAAAACGTGGGTAAATCCAACAACAGTCACAGAGAGCCTCGTTTTGGAGGAAACCTCAAGGCTCGCTTGGGGAACTGCTAGGCTCTTTCTCGGAGACTTTTCCCGTTGGACATTTAGGGTCCTGCATGCGTGCGACGCCCTGCGCCAAGATGCAGGCCAGTTCGCTGATTCGTTCATCGCGAGACATGTCGGTCGGATCGGTGTGGCTCGTCATGCGGGAATCCATTGAAAAGCTAGCAATCGCGATGCGGAGCTGGCCTGTGCAGTCCGCAGTGGGAAGTTCGTCTGTCTCTTTCTGACCTACCCGGTTCCCCCCCTTGGTGACGAACGAAGAAGAAATTTTTTCGCTTTTTTCTTGCTAGCAAATCATTGAGAAAAACACAGATCCGAGATGGCGAACGTTGATATATGGCGACGTTGCCTGATTGCTTTTTCCCAATAGAAACCCTTGGTTTTTGTATTTTCCCGGGAGCGAAAAAGGGCCCCCTACAAGCGTCAAAACAGTTCCCTTTGGGCGCATCTTGCCCAGCCGAAAAAGTCCGATAGTATGTCTTGCGTCAGTGGACGTTAACAGAAATAAGCGCTAATTCAACGAGGCAAGGAAATGACTGGGAAGAAACGCTCATCCGGGCGACCACAAGTCCCCGAGATCACCGAGTCTCAAAAACAAGCACTCAAGGAACTGCGAGACTTCATTGCATGCCACAAGTACCCACCGACCATGTCGGAACTTGGCAAGCGACTTGGGGTGGCAGCTCCGAGTGCGTACCAATTGGTCCTGCAGTTAGAACGCAAAGGCTATGTCTCTCGGGAATCACGAAAAGCGAGGAGCCTTTCGATCGTGCGACAAGTAGAGGACACCCCCGAGAAACTTGTGCCAGTACCCCTGCTTGGCATCGTGGCTGCAGGTCCAGCGCTGCTGGCCGAGGAGAACCACCTTGGGGACATCTTGGTCGACCAGAGCATCGCCGGACGTGGGCGTTGCTTCGCTTTGCGAGTGTCTGGTGAGAGCATGAAGGGTGCCGGCATGAATGATGGGGACGTCATTATCGTCCGCCAACAGGCCGTGGCCCAAAGCGGGGAGATCGTCGTGGCTATGCTCGACGATGAAGCCACCGTTAAGAGACTGTGGATCGATGGAGATCGGATCGAATTGCGGGCCGAGAACCGCAAGTACAAGCCCATCGAAATCACTGCAGAAAGAGAATTCCGTATCGTTGGTAAAGTGTTGGCAATTAGAGGTAAATCCCAGGAGTAAGCGCGAAAATGACCCGCCCATTTGCAATTCATACCGTTCTGCGGATGGTTCCAAACCATCTGCTCAAGGAACTTCTCGATCAGGAAGGACATCGAGAATTTGATCCCAAATGGAATGGGTTAACTAGGCCGACGGACATAGTCCAGCCACTGATCGCCTACATGGATGAACTTCCAAAGTCCAAGTTCGACGCTCTGGAATGCGCCCTGCACAACGTGTCGGACTTAGCATCGGAGGAAGGGCTAAACGCACTATTTGAAGCTGCGCAGTTTTGTGGAATCGATGATTTGGCCTCAAGTATCCCCGATGATTTATGCACGTGGGGGCGAACGATGTGGGTGTGGCTTAACCACAGAAGCGTCTTTGAAAAAGCTCAGATCATCTACCAGATTGACCACATGTCTTGGTGGCGCAAACGCAATGACCTGCCTCAAAACACCCCTGATGTTTCCTCGGCGGCCACCGACCGACTTGCTCGAGAAATATCGACGCTACTTCGTACCCAAGGACGAGGTAGAAACTGCACCGTCGAGCGAATCGAACGTGGGAGCATCCATTACTTCTTTGCTTACCCGGACGACTTTGTCCAGACTGTGCAAATGCACAATGAGGAAAGTGTCTTGACGGTAACCCCGTTTCGAAAGACCCTCCAAATTGTCTTTGCTTACAACCAGGAAGACGGCTCGCTGGAGCTTTACGCCAGAAGCTTGCCAAAGAAGTTCAAAGAACAGCTCGAACGACTTTTTGCCAGTGTGATCCTTCATTGGGGACTGAGCGAATTCGATCCAGATGCAGCCTACGAACTCAATCACCTAAAAGATCCAAGTTTTGTGCTTAGGACAGATCCTGCGGATCGAGTTACGGTTCGCATCAAAAGATTGGGGTTTTCGCACGAAGGTACCGATCGGCAAATTATCGTCCAGGTCGACGAAGACAAGACGGACGACGATATCCACAAGGCGATCAAGGAATGCCTCAATTTCAGTGAACATCCGCTGGCCAATTGGGACGTAACGCTCGTGACCCTATGCTTCGAGTTTCACGCGATCGATGGTCGAAAGCCAGGTCGCCAGACAATCGAGGTGCGGTATCCACGATCTTGCAATCTACGAAACATGAGGGCTGATCGGGTCGAGATAATTCAGAAGTACTTGAAGCGATGGAAGATCGATCTTGCAAAACAAATTGAGTCAGCTATTTGCGCAGTGGGAGCGTGATCCGCCGGTCATCTCCGGCACGCATGCTAAGGGGAAATTGAAAGACGCGTTTTCGCTCGGACTGTCCTTGGGCTTTCTGAGCGAAGAGCCGTCGGCCAACTCAATCGATTGCCCAGATTGCAGTCGTCGATGT
>JAGWZB010000275.1 GCA_018969045.1 Planctomycetota bacterium
TTTTTCGTTTTTACCCACACCCCCCAAATTCACCTCCTTACCGTGACCCACGACTCACAAGCCGCCTTATTCCACGGACCAAACACCCCCTGGGAATTGCGATCCAGCCCCATCTGCCCCCCTACCAACGGTCAAATCCTAGTCAAAGTCCTCGCATGCACCATCTGCGGGAGCGACCTTCACACCATCTGCGGTCGCCGATCAGCCCACACCCCAGCTGTCCTGGGACACGAGATCGTCGGTCAAATCCTTCGATTCGGAAACAACGCTCCAAAAACCGATGCAACCGGCGCCACCCTAGACATCGGCGATCGCGTCGTTTGGACTCTCGTGGCAAACTGTGGCCAATGCTACTTCTGCAACCATCAACTGCCTCAGAAATGCGTCAATGGCTACAAATATGGCCATCAACAAATCACGCATCAAACCTGCTGGCACGGTGGGTTCGCTTCACACTGCACTCTTGTCAGCGGCACCCATTTGGTCAAAGTCCCTGACACCATCAGCGACAACCAAGCAGCACCCATTGGCTGCGCAACGGCAACCATTGCCGCTGCAGTCAGAACCGCAAATCTCAATCCCCACGAATCGGTCCTTGTCATCGGCGCAGGGATGCTTGGCCTGACCGCATGCGCCTTTGCAAAATCGATCAAACCCCGAAATTTGGTCTGCATCGAACTGGATCCCTACCGCCGATCGCTCGCCGATCAATTCGGGGCGAACTCCACCATTGCTCCTAACAAGCTCGATCTGAAATCATCCGATCCAGATCTACAGATAGGCTTCGATGTAGTCTTGGAGTGCTCGGGCACCAATGATGGAGCCCTCGAAGCCCTTGAGCTAGTTCGCATCGGAGGCCGCGTCGTCCTAGTTGGCGCTGTCTTTCCCTCGCAACCGGCTCCCATCGTCATTGAAAACATCGTCCGAAAACAACTGACGATCCAGGGCGTGCACAACTACCAAATCAAAGACCTAATCTGCGCTGTCGACTTTATCAAGAAATACTCCGACGAGTTTCCCTTCGAGAGCCTCGTTACCCACTCTTTCGGGCTGCATCAGATCGATCAAGCGATCCGTTTTGCTCAGGACTCACGGAACATCCGAGTTGCCATCCGACCCTAGAAGCTTCCACTTGGCAAAGAATATCGCGAACCCTCTGACGATCCTGTGCCCGAAACCGATGGAAAGGATCGGCCATGAAATCATCGCAAATTCCAAGCAAAGAAGCACCGCACTTGGTACCCTTGATAAACCTAGATGCGTATTTGCCGATGTCGTAAATCCCCTGCAAACCCTCGATCTGGCTTTGCAATCCATGCCACGAGGGATCACCAGCTCGCACCAATTCGTAAAGCTTAACAAAGAGATTGGGATACAAGTTTGCTCCACCTGCAACCCCACCGTCTCCACCTAGCTCCAAAGATCGCGCCAGTAAAGCTTCTGGACCGATCATGATCGACCAGTCTGGGCGAAGCTTCTTGAGCCCAACGGCACGCTGAAAATAATCCAAATCACCACTGCTGTCCTTGAGCCCAACCACACTCGGATGCACCGTCAACTCCTCGAGCGTTTGGATCTCAAACCACACTTTCGTGAGCGACGGAATGTTGTAGAGCATCACAGGCAAGGGCAACTCTGGAATCAACTGATCGACGTAGTACTTAAGCTCGGTTTGACCCGCTGGAAAGTAATAAGGGGTCGAGAGTACCAGCCCCTTGGCTCCGCTCTTCGCGGCATGCTCGGCCAGTCGCACCGATTCGACAAACGAAGTATCGGTGATTCCCACCAACACGGGCACTCGATTCGCCGCCAACTCAACAGTCCTGCTTACCAACTCCTCCTGCAGTCGATGACTAAGACTTGGGGCTTCTCCGGTCGTGCCAAGGGTAAACAAACCGTGAACCCCACCCGAGATCAAATGCTCCACCAACCGCCCAAGCCCTACCAAATCTAAACGGTCTCGACCGGTCATCGGGGTGATCATCGGAGGAATCAAACCGGAAAACCTCTGCTGTGCCATGGAATCTCTTTCGCTATAAAAGCCCTATGTCTTTTGACCTAAATCGGGGGGCCAATTATAGCCCTGGAATTCCACGCACGTTGAATTAACCATTACAATTTTCGCATGCATAGCGGTATTTTAATCCTATCGAGCGCATTCCTGCTTTTCTTGATCCAACCCGTTCTGGGCAAAGACCTCCTACCCAAATGGGGTGGAACGGCTAACGTTTGGACCTCCTGCCTCCTGTTTTTCCAAACAGCACTCCTAGTTGGTTACCTGTACGCTTCAAAAACCCATAGAAGCCAACCCCTTCGTGCCCAAGCATCCATGCATGCAGGGCTATGGGCCATGTCCTTAGCCCTCCTGCCCGCTCTTGCTTGGTGGCCAACCCATGGATTGAACTTTTTAAACATACCCTCGCTGGCAATCCCGCTTGAACTCTCAATCCGCATCGGTCTACCCTTCGTGCTGCTAGCTAGCACCAGCTCACTGATCTCGACTTGGCACTACCAAACCACCCAAACCCATCACCCCTACGCCCTGTACGCACTTGCCAACATTTCCTCGCTGGCAGGCTGCCTCATCTATCCGATCGCTGTGGAACCCTGGATCTCTTCTCCGATGCAGTTGACCCTATGGATGTCGCTCTACTGCGTCCTCGCCCTAGGAATGATCTTCTACTGTTTATCGATCCGCGCCCAAGCCTCCCAGATCAACCAAGACGTACCGATCCACCCAGCCTCGACTCAACCCCAGCACCAATGGCTGATCATCGGACTCTCGGCCTGTAGCTCAATCGTACTTGCGGCCACGACTGGCCAAGCCAGCCAAGCGGGAGTCATCGTCCCAGGGCTTTGGGTGCTGCCACTTGCTGTCTATCTGGCGACTTGGTGGCTCGCCTTTTCAGCAAAGATCTTTCAATCTTGGTCCTCCCAACTGCTCCTGTTCTATGCTGGAGCACTTTTTGGACTCTCTGCCGTCGTGCTGAAACTACTTCTTGCCTGGCCTTTGCTCATCGGCTTTTGCCTTGCGTGCGTGGCTTGTGTCAGCCTCTCTGTGCACGGGCTGATTTACCGACTTCGTCCAACCCCAGAATCCATGCCATGGTTCTACTTGCGCATCGCGATGGGGGGTGCACTCGGTTCCCTGTTTGCATCCACCGTGGCCCCTTGGTGCTTTAGCGACTACTACGAATTGCACGCCGGCCTAGCTTTAGGCGCAATCCTATTGTCTTGGTACCACGCTCGAGCCATGTCCGAGAAACTCTACCACGACCCGCTAACCCGGCGATTGGCTTGGCCGTTGACCATCCTGTGCCCCTTGCTGCTCTTGGGCGCAATCTCGATGCTGCTACTGACCCCAAGTGTCGAGAACCTAATCGATAAGAAACGAGACTTTTACGGTGTCGTCAGCGTTATCGAAAACGACAAACAAGGACTTCGCGCAATGCTCCACGGTCGTATCCGGCACGGTACTCAACCGATCGACGGGCCACTGACTCCGGATCGAACAACCTACTACCAAACCGACTCAGGAGCCGCACTGGCATTCGGTTGGTGCCATAGCCATTTCAATCGCCCCCTGAATATCGCCATCATCGGCCTTGGAACCGGATCGCTATCCCTGTACGCAAAATCCCAAGATTCTATTCGCTACTACGAAATCAGCCCCGCAGTATGCGACATGGCCTCAAAACACTTCGGCTACCTGAATTCCCATTCAGGCTCAACCGAAATCATCCTGGGCGATGGCCGCAAGAAACTCCAAGCGGAGTCGCTGGAAAAAAATCCCCCAAAATACAACTTAGTGGTCGTCGATGCGTTTGCAAACGACTCTTTGCCAATTCACTTGCTAACGGTCCAAGCCCTAGAACTCTACAGGGATTGCCTTGTCCCCGATGGGGTCATCGCCATGAATATCACCAATCGCAATATGGATCTTGCACCGATCCTCTTTGCAACCAGCAAACTTGCCAATCGCACGGCACTGCTGGTCGAATCAAAATTCGCTGACGATGAACCAGAATCTAGACGCGTTCGCTGGTTACTACTTTTCCCACCCGAAATACCTCTGCCAGCCTGGCCCGGTTCTCGCACCAAATTGGCGCCCTCGCAAGACACCACCAACGTCCAATCCCTCCCTATCCAGCAAGGATGGACCGACCAATTCGCTAGCCCATTTCATGCCCTGCGTTGGTGATCAACGGACCAACCTAGGATGGTTGTGCTCGACAACAAACTCAGCTCGGGTCTGCAATTCTGCCCCAGGTCGATCCACAAACGCAACGGTTCGATAAAACGTCTGCCACTGATCCTTCGTCACACGACAAGACACATACCCTCGCTCGGCGTTGTGAAACTTGACAAAGGGATTCTCTCGAAACAAATCCGCCTCCTGCTTGTTTTTGTCAAACCCATTGCCACCCGAAGAAATGCTTGTTCCCACAAACTCAACGGCCACAGGCGCTTGCTCTGGCTTGTCGAAATCCAAGTGCAACTCGTTAGCCCAGTTGCTGTGAATGTCCCCTGTCAATACGACCGTGTTGGCCGATTGCAACTGCTGGATTTGGGTCAGTAGCCTCTTGCGCGGTGCATCGTATCCAGACCACTGATCCATGCTGTAAAGCTTGGAATCCCCATTGACCCGACCCACTCGACCCATCATGACCTGCTGGCCCAAAATATTCCATCGAGCCTGGGAATCCTGCAAATGAGCGTTGAGCCACGCTTCCTGCGAAGGTCCCAACAACGTCGATTTGGGATGAAACACAGCCCCCTCAAGCTTCTTGGCCCCATCGCCATTGGGCTGGTCGGATCGGTATTGCCTAGTATCTAGCATCGCAAAACTAGCCAGCTTACCAAAGGAAACATCCCGATAGAGCTTCATATCTGCTCCCACTGGCATCGCACTTGCGCGCAAAGGCTGATTCTCGTAGTAGGCTTGATAAGCATTCGCGCGGCGGATCGCATACTCGCGAGGATCCACCCACAACTCCTCGGAGATCAACCCCGCGCAGTTGTTGTCGAACTCATGGTCGTCCCAAACAACCAACCAGGGCGCATAAGCGTGAGCGGCACGAAGATGCTCGTCGGACTTGTACAGTCCATAGCGATTGCGGTAATCGTTCAAACTTACAATCTCAGGACTGTTGTGCTTGCGAAGCCCACTGCGCCCTGGAGGCCCCTCGTAAATATAGTCGCCCAGATGAAGAACCAAATCCAAAGGCTCCCCGATCATGTGCTCATAAGCTGTATAGAGCCCCGATTCGTAATGCTGGCACGAAGCAAACGCAAAACGAAGCTCATCGACCAATTGTTCACTACCCGGAGCCGTGCGAGTCCGACCCACTGGACTAACCGCGTCCCCACTCTGGAATCGGTACCAGTACCATCGATTGGACTCCAGCCCATGGACCTCGACGTGAACCGAATGACCAAGCGTCGGGGTAGCTATCACCTTGCCGCTTTTGAGTATCGTCTTCATCGAAGGATCGTCCGATAACTCCCAAACAACTTCGATCGGCTCCTGAGGGTTGGCTCCAAATTCAACCGGATCCAACGCCAATCGAGTCCATAAAACCATACCATTGCTTGTCGGATCACCTGAGGCGACCCCAAGTGTAAACGGATCGCTCGACCAGGAGATCTTTGTCCGCAGTGCACCAGGGGCTATCTGCCCGGCAAGCGGCAAAATAGCAAGGCTGGCACCAGACATCAAAAATGCACGGCGGTTTGCAACAAATCTTTCGGCAAGTTGCCATTGGCTACGGGTTCCATGAATCGATAAACGCATGATAGAATCAAGAGGGTTAGGGCAGTAAAGTTGACTCAGGTCGGGCTATTGTCCAACTGCGTGTTATACCTTAGACAACCGGGTTTTTCGAGAATTAGAAAATGAATCTATGGCTAATTATTCCTACCTAGATCTAGCGAAAATGATCGATCACTCGTTGCTGGTCCCAATCATGACGATCGACGATCTAGAACAAGGCATCGATCTTGCAATCGCTTACGATGTTGCCAGCGTGTGCATCATGCCCTATTACCTCAAACGATGTGCACAGCGATTGGAAGGAACGAACGTCAAAGCATCCACCACCATCGGATTTCCTCACGGCGGTCACCGCACTTCCATCAAAAGAGCCGAAACCATCGCCGCCCTCGAAGACGGCTGCCAAGAGCTCGATGTCGTTGTCAACATCAGCCAAGTCCTCAGCCTACAGTGGGATTATGTTCGCGATGAAATCGCTGTGCTCACCGAACTTGCCCACGATGCCGGCCAGAAAATCAAAGTCATCTTTGAGAATTGCTACCTTCAAGACGCTCACAAAATCGAACTTTGCAGAATCTGCAGCCAACTTCATGTCGACTGGGTGAAAACCTCCACAGGATACGGCTCCTCTGGCGCTACCCTCGATGACCTCAAGCTCATGCGTACCCATGCGGCTGCCAACGTTCAAGTAAAAGCTGCCGGAGGCGTAAGAGACCTGCAAACGCTGCTGAGCGTCCGAGACATCGGCGTGTCTCGATGCGGATCAAGCCGCACTCGCGAACTGCTCGACCCAGCTCGATCCCAACTAGGACTTCCCCCCATCAGAATTGCTCAAAACAACTCGACTTCCTCAAACCCA
>JAGWZB010000276.1 GCA_018969045.1 Planctomycetota bacterium
TCCCCCGCCACGAATTGGATCGTAAGCTTGGAGGTATCTTGGAGATCTATGAAAAGTTCCAAGGGGTTGATCCTCGCGACGAGCCGATGAAAATCTTCCCAGCCGTTCACTACAGCATGGGTGGTCTGTGGGTCGATTACCAAGCCAATGGCGAAGGTGGACTCTTGCCAGGTTCGCCTCGCAACCAATCGACCAATATCCCAGGTCTATATGCGATCGGAGAATGCGATTACCAATATCACGGTGCCAATCGGCTCGGTGCAAACTCCTTGCTCAGTTGCATTTTCTCAGGCTTGTTTATCGGCCCGGGTTTGGTCAACTGGATCAAGAGCAACAAAGCGGCTGCCGATTTGCCCAAGAGTATCTTCGAAGGGGCTGTGGCCAAGCAGCAATCTCGTCACAAGAAGCTTCTCTCGAGCGCTTCGGGCTCGGGCGAAAACCCTTATCTGTTGCACCAAGAGCTAGGGGATATCATGACCCGCGCTGCGACCGTCGTCCGCTACAACAACCAGCTGACCGAAGCCTATGAAAAGGTATCGGCGATGGTCGATCGCTCCCAGAATTGTTCTCTTGCCGACAGCGGTAACTGGACCAACCAAAACGTCATCTTCACCAAAGCTGTGCAAGACATGATCCCGATCGCTCAGTGCATCCTCAAGGGCGCACTGATGAGAGATGAGAGCCGAGGCGCACACTTCAAACCCGACTTCAGCATGCCCAGCCTCTCCTCGACCGATCCGGTCGAACGTCGTCATGAAGCCGAGAAATGGTGCGATGCGTTTGAGGAGAACACCCGCAAGTACCTGAAGTCTTCGGTATGCACATGGAAAGGCCAAGAGCCCGATTTGGTATTCGAAGACATCGACACCAGGTTGCTTAAACCTCGACCCCGTTTGTACGGTCTCGTGGGTGCCGAAGTCATCGAAGAGGTATGGAAACAGCGATCAGCAAAAGAAGATCAATCCCAGCAAGCCCATCCGGCAGGCAAACAACTCGCCGGTTCGGTTTAAACAACATATTGAATCCATTGAATTGTTTGAGCCAACGGCAAAACATCAACCCAACCAACAAACACTCATACCCATCAACGTCACCCAAAGGTAAACCATGATTGCCCCAGGTCCAGAAGCGAATTCGGCAAGAAGGCCCTCGAAGATCAACGTGCGAGTGCTTCGACAAGACGGCCCAGGTACGCCTCCCTACTGGGAGCAGCACCAAGTCGACTACGAGCCCGACATGAACGTGATTAGCGTTTTGCAAAAAATCGCCGCCCAAGCCAAAACGATCGACGGCAAGAAAGTCTCTCCTGTGGCTTGGGATTGCGGATGCCTAGAGGAAGTGTGCGGCTCTTGCACGATGGTAATCAACGGACGGGTTCGACAAAGCTGCTCAGCACTGGTCGACCGGCTCTTGGAAGACAACCCTGAGGAAATTCAGCTACAGCCCATGACCAAGTTCCCGGTGGTTCGAGACCTGATGGTCGACCGATCCCGGTTGTTCCACTCCCTCAAACGCGTTCAAGCTTGGGTTCCCGTCGATAGCTACTTTGACATGGGTGCAGGGCCTCGAATCCCTCGAGAAGACCAAGAACAAAACTACCCATTGAGCCAGTGCATGAGCTGCGGCTGTTGCTTGGAAGCTTGCCCGCAATTCAACAAAGTGGAAATCCTAAGGCATGCTGGGGAATCCGACGAAGCCTTTGAGGCACGCAAAAAGGCCGCTTATGAGTCCGAATTCATCGGACCACACGCGATTTCCCAAGCGATGCTTTTCAACTCGCATCCAGTCGGCAAAAATCTTCAAAAGGAAAGAATGGAGGCGCTCACAGGCACCGGAGGAATCCAAGCTTGCGGCAATGCACAGAACTGCGTTGCCGTGTGCCCCAAAGAGATTCCTTTGACAACCTCGATTGCAAGAGCTGGCCGGGCAGCGACCCTCTACGCCATCAAGAAATTTTTCGACCGCTAAAGCCACATGAATCTCGATCGGCCCTGTACGGATATCCTCACCGAGGCATGGCAACGCTATGCTTTTGCCAACGACGCCGGGCCTTACCTGCTGATTCCGCAGGCGGTCATGCAACCCAAAAGCGAGGCAGAGGTCCAAGCGATCCTGGCTGCCTCAAAGATCAAGCGAATTCCGGTTTGCTTCCGAGCCGGAGGTACCAGCCTATCGGGGCAATCGGTCACCGATGGTTGGCTCGTAGATATCGGGCGTCACTGGCGAAACATCGAGCCGCTCGAAGGCGGGCAGAGAGTTCGAGTTCAACCCGGCGCGATCGGCGGTTTGGTCAACGCCCATCTGAAAAACTATGGACGCAAGATCGGTCCAGATCCTTCGAGCATCAACTCTGCGATGATTGGCGGGATGCTCTCGAACAACTCTAGCGGCATGTGTTGTGGTGTCGTCAACAACGCCTACCATACCCTCGAATCGATCCGTTTCATACTGCCAGATGGTTCGGTTTGGGATACCAGCCATGCAGGTGAATCGGAAAGATTTCGGCTTGAGAAGCCCCAGCTCTGCCAAGAGCTCACGTCGATCAGGCAATCGATATTGAACAACCCCAACCTGCTGGAGAAGATTCGCAAAAAGTACCAGCAAAAAAATACCGTGGGCTACTCGCTCAACGCGTTTGTCGACTATCAAGAACCACTGGAGATACTCAGCCACCTTCTGATCGGTGCCGAAGGGACATTGGCGTTCATCAGCCAAGCGGTACTGAGGACTCTTCCGGACTTGCCCGAGAAAGCCACAACGCTTGCTTTCTTTGCCGATGCGCACAGCGCTTGCGATATCATCCCAGAGTTGATCGACATCCAAGCCGATGCTGTGGAGTTCATGGATCGAGCCAGTCTAGAGTCGATTCGAAATCTCGAAGGCGCTCCTGCAGAATTGCCAGTTCGACTGACCGAGCATGACAAATTGATGGGCCTGTTGTTTGAGTTCCAAGCCGCCGACAAAGATTCGCTAGCTCAGAAGCTGGAGAATTTCCAAACCAAGTGCCAGCCTCGCCTAAGGCCACTGAGCCCCATCGCCTTCACTCAAAACAAGAAAGAGCAAGCCAATCTCTGGAAGCTCCGCAAAGGGATGTACCCTGCGGTCGCTGCCATGAGGGCCAGAGGAGAGGCAGCGATCCTCGAAGACATCAACTTTCCCCTTCCTCGACTGGCCGATGCGATCCTGGAATTGCAGCAGATGTTTCGCAAGCACCAGTACGCCAACGGAATTATCTTCGGGCATGCCAAAGATGGAAACTTGCATTTCGTCATCTCCCAACCGATGGCTAGTTCCCAGGATACTGACAAGTACGCTCGGCTGATCGATGACATGGTCGATCTGGTAGTGCATCGCTTCGATGGAGCACTGAAGTCCGAGCACGGGACCGGTCGCAACATGGCACCTTTCGTCCAAACCGAGTGGGGCACCGACGCGGTCGAACTGATGCAGAGGCTAAAAAAGGCCGTGGATCCCGATTGCCTTTTGAATCCCGATGTTATTTTGACGTCCAAGCCAAAACTGCACTTAGAAAACATCAAGGATTTGCCCGTTGTCGAGGATGTGGTTGACAAGTGTGTCGAATGCGGAGCGTGCGAACCGAGGTGTCCTAGCCGGGACTTTACCCTCTCCCCTAGGCAACGGATCGTGTTGCGAAGAGCCAGGCAACGTTTGTTAGCCCAAGGGCGGACTCAGCTGGCCAAGCAACTCGATTTGGATTACGAATTTGCCGGCAAACAATCCTGCGCCACCGATGGCCTGTGTGCCATGGACTGTCCTGTTGCCATCAACACCGGCGAGCTGATCAAACAATTGCGCAGAGAGACGGCAACACCTAGTGCCAAGAAAGTCGCAGCCACGTTGGCTGGTAATTTTGGATTGGCAGAACGCGCAGTGGGAGCGAGTCTGACTATTGGCCGCACCGCCGCATCGATCATGGGGGCCAAGGCGATGACCGGTCTGACACGAGGTTTGTCGTCGGTTTTCGCAGGGTTTCCACAATGGCATCAGGGGCTCGAAAGTCAAAACGAGTCCATCGATAAATCGTTGCTAAGTTCATTGGTAGAGTGCGATCTTGTGTACTGGCCCACGTGCATGTCACGGATGATGCACGGAACCTCGGCGGCTTTAGTGAGCGTTTCTCATCGGGCAGGGGTTCGGTTGCATATCCCTAAAGACGCCATGGGGCATTGTTGCGGTCAAGCCTTCTCATCAAAAGGATTTCTTGAATCGGCTCTGACCAAGCAGGCCGAGTTGATCGATGCGATGTGGGTTTGGAGCGATCGTGGTCATCGTCCGATTGTGATGGATCTAGGTTCGTGTACCGCCTTTATTTCACAGGGCCTTGCTGACCTGGATCCGGTTCGCAAAGAGCAACTGCATCAGATCACTATCATCGACTCTTCGGTTTTTGCGGAGATGATCTTGCCCAAGTTGCAGATCCGACGTCGCAAAGATGCCATTGCGATCCATTCGGTTTGTTCGAACCAAAAGTTTGGGTGGGGAGATTCGATGATCAAGGTGGCCAATGCATGCAGCCACAAAGTGCTTGAGCCCCACCAAGGCAAATGCTGCGGAATGGGGGGCGACCGAGGCTTTGAACTCCCCGGATTGGTAAAAAGTGCCACCAAGGATGTCGGTCCTCAGATGGATCAAGAAGGTTGCCAGGAAGGATACACCAACGCGAGGTCTTGCGCATTGTCGTTGTCCACCGGATCGGGCAAATCATGGCGAAGCCTATTTCATTTGCTCAAAGATTGCACCGATTAAGGGTCGCGGATGAGTTCGATTTTTGAATATGCCATCGAAGTTCGGGATTCGGACATCGACGTGCTTGGACATGTCAACAACGTTGTTTATATCCAGTGGATGCAAAGCGCAGCCTATGCACACTCTGCCGCGTTGGGCTGGACCTTGGAACGCTATCTGTCCTTGGGCGCAGGTTGGGTAGCTCGGCTTCATCAGATCGAATACCTGCAACCGGCCTTCGCAGGTCAGCGAGTGATCGTTAAGACTTGGGTTGCCGATATGAAGAAAGTCACCTCGATGCGCCGCTATCGAATGGTGCGAATGGACCCAGCGCCACCGGATCCAAAGGGGAATGTTGACCCCATGGCACCCATGCGGGAAACACTCCTTGCGGTAGCCCATACCAATTGGGCCTTCATCGATTACAAGCGAGGCACGCCGATTCGAATCCCAGCCGAGATGTCTGTGGACTTTCCGCTGGTCATTGATCCTCAGTGAATCAAGCCGTGCAACGGTCGATCAAGTCCTTGACCTTGGACTCGATCAGATCTCGGACCTTGCGGAATTCCTCGGGGGTCATATCCCGCGGGTCGGGGATCTGCCAATCGACCCGCTGTTTGGCTAGCACCATAGGGCACTCATCCCCGCAGCCCATCGTCACAGCAACTTCGACCTGGGTACCGTTGAACTCGTCGAGTCCTTTCGAGGTGTGCTGAGTTAGATCGTACCCAAGCTCCCTCATCGCTTCGATCGCCTTGGGATTGACTCGGCCGCTGGGCTTGGAACCGGCGCTGAAGGCTTCGATTTGGTCTTTGCCATGCATCTTGGCGAAGGCTTGTGCCATCTGAGATCTATTGGAGTTCTCAACACAAACAAACAGAATTCTTTTAGGGGGGGTCATGATGGATCCGTGTTGGTGGATTAACAGCAGCCAGGACCGCTGCAGGAGGACAGAACGTTCAGGTCGATCCGACATTTCTCGGGCGCCAGGCACTGGGTGTGCTTGCTTTGGAGGTGCAATTGGATCGCCTGAGTCCCAACCACCAGCGATCGTACCGGGTATTGGGAGAGGATCTCTTTTTGGTATTCGATTTCGACAGGGATCTGTTGGTGATCAAAGAGTCCCTGTCCCAATTCGATGATCTTGGCCAATTTGGTCGTATCCAATCGATGTTCCAGATCGTTAGCAACCCAAACTTGGAGAACGCAACTGGTGTTGCTACGCAGGGTTCCTCCGCAATCGACAAAGCGTTTTTGAACCTGCCCGACCTCGGTCACATGAAAGTGGGCAGGTACCAAATCACCCTCGGGCAAGACGATTTCCAATGCGAGTTTGGGATGTTTTCCCAAAGCTTCGACAAGTTCATGCAGCATCAATGTCACAGTGTATTGGCTCCTTGGGAACGAATTGGATCTGTAATGGGATCTGTAGGGGATTGGAGGATCCAGTGGATACAAACTGCGAAAGCAGAACCCAAAACGGGTGCTATCAAGTACACCCAAAGGTTCTCGAAGTGCGACGAGATCATGGCTGGTGCTAAGGATCGAGCCGGGTTCATTGAAGCCCCCGAGATTGGGCCTGCGAACATCGCTTCCAAACCGATGACCGCTCCGATGACCACACCACCAAGGGGCTCATTTTGTTTCGGGCCACTTTGGATACCTAGAATCACCAGCATCAAAATCCAGGTAAGAACAAATTCCAGCACAAACGACTGCCAAGCCCCTGAGCTTGGCAACGTCGCACCAAGCGTTGGGTGCTCTGGAAACATCCACCGAATCAGCAGGCTTG
>JAGWZB010000277.1 GCA_018969045.1 Planctomycetota bacterium
TAGGCCAGGAGTTTGGAGGCTTTGCCAGGCAGATTGCTTTATCGATCCAGAGGGCCAAGCTAGCTGCTGAGGCCGTGTATGAATTGCCTGTGGGAGGCACTGCGGTAGGAAGTGGGATCAATACGCACCCGGAATTTGGCAAGCGGGTCAGCGAGGCGCTTGCCAAGCAAACTGGGATTGCTTTTATCGAAGCTCTCGATCACTTCGAAGCCAACGCGCAGCGCGATGGACTGGTGGAATCCCATGGCCAACTCAAAACCATCGCCATGACATTGTTCAACATCGCCAACAACATTCGCTGGTTAGGCTCTGGACCTCGCTGCGGATTTTTCGAAGTGATCCTGCCGGATCGACAACCTGGTTCATCGATCATGCCAGGCAAGGTCAACCCGGTGATGTGTGAGAGCATGATGCAATTGACCGCACGAGTCATCGGCAACGATGCGACGATGACATTGTCGGGTGCGGCTGGTGGTAATTTCCAGCTCAACATCATGATGCCGGTGATGGGCCATGCGATCCTTGAGAGTATCCAGCTTCTTTCCAACGGAATCGGCGCCTTTATCGAGTTTTGCATGGACGGCTTGGAAGCCAACCCCAGTGCATGCGAAGCCAGTGTTGAGCAGAGTTTATCGATGGTTACGAGTTTGAACCCCTACATCGGGTATGAGAAAGCTGCGAAATTGACCAAAGAAGCGTTTGCTTCGGGCAAAACCATTCGCGAGTTGTGCATTGAGCAAAAGATTCTCGATGCGGAGCTTTTGAAACAAGCACTCGATCCATTCTCGATGACCGAGCCTCAGGGCTAGTACAAGCGACATGGCTGGCAGTTTGCCGCAAGGTGAAGCTTTACTCTTGGCTAGGCTCGGTCGGAGCTTTGGAAGGTTCAGGTGGGCTGCCAGAAGATTTGCGATTGTCATTTGGTTTATCGTCGGCATGGACAGGGGAGGCACGTTGGGATTTGGGAAGTCGGCCTGCTTGCTCCAGGGCTCGATGCAAGGCGAATTCGATTTGGCCGTTGAGGCTCCGGAACTCATCGTCGGCCCAAGCCCGAAGTGCTTCGAGCATTTCGGGCTTGATTCGGAGCAAAAAACTGTCGCGTTTGGCCATCGCTTAATCGATCCAATCCCAGAGGCAAGCTGAAAGTCTGAGCAATTTCGATGCGCGATTAGTGGTACATGGTTCCGGTGTTGACGACCGGTTGAGCATGCCGATCGCTGCATAGGACCACGAGCAGGTTCGATACCATCGCTGCGCGGCGTTCATCGTCGAGTTCAACGATCTTATCGCGACTCAGATGCTCGAGGGCTTGCTGGACCATTCCGACGGCTCCTTCGACAATTTTTGTTCGAGCGGCGACCACGGCACCAGCCTGCTGACGCTGAAGCATTGCAGCGGCTATTTCGGGAGCGTAGGCAAGGTGGCAGATCCGAGCTTCGATGACTTCGACTCCTGCTTTTTCGAGGCGGTCCTGGATATCGATTTGGAGTTGATCGCAGATTTCTTCGGTCGATCCTCGCAGGGAAACTTGATGGTCTTCGCTGTCGTAAGGATACCTAGAGGCTAGGCTTCTGAGTGCCGATTCGCTTTGCACACCGACAAAGTCCTCGTAGTCGTCGACTTCGAATAGGGCTTCGGCGGTATTGACCACTTTCCAGACCACGACGGCCGAGATCTCGATCGGGTTTCCATCGCGGTCGTTGACTTTGGAGGGGCGTCCCGAAGTCCGTAATTTTGGCTGAATCACCACGCCTGCTTCGGACTTTCTTTCGGCGACGTTGGTCGAACCGGTTTCAAAGTTCCTGACACGCAGTGACACTTTTTTCTTCGACAGGAAGGGGTTAACCCAGTAGAAGCCTGACTCAGTGACGGTGCCTTGGTAATCGCCAAAAAGGAGTAGAACACGGGCGTCGTTGGGTTGGACGGCAAGGAATCCGAACAAGCAAACGAAGGCGACGATGGCCATGATCGCCACGGCAAAGAGGGCGGGCGGAAAGCTGACTGCACCGAGAAAAATGAGAAATGGGAGGGCTAAGAAGGTTCCTAGAACAACAAACAGCATGGGCCAACCCGAGGAGGGTCGATAGGCTTTTTCCTCGACAGTTCGGTTTTGGGTTTTGGGTGAATTGGTGGTCATTTTCCTGCTCCTTTGGGCTGGTTTGCCCGTAAAACAATCGTTTTTACTCTGGGATTTCACACGTTAGGATATCAAATTGATATCAAAAAGGAATCGTGCTTTTCTCAAGGGCTTAGAAAAAAGGGAACAAAGGCGCTGGGCTGGTTACAAAATCGGGAAAAAAGCTCACAATCTCGGCAGATTGGATGCGGCATGCCATCGGTGGCAGATCGTCGCGAGATCACCGCTTGTTTTATGGCAATGGAGCGAACATGAAGCCAACCGATTATTTAAAGAACCTGGTGATTATGGCTTCGGCAGATGGGGCGTTGACCGAGCGTGAGATTGACTGGTTGGTGGATCGTTGCGGAGAGTTGGGGTTGGACGACGCGGATTTGGGCAACGCCTTGGAGTTTGCCATCAGCGATCATGCGACGATGAAGTTGCCTAAGGTTCGCGAGGAGCAGATGCAATTGCTCTCGGATTTGATCAAGATTATGGCGGCTGACGGCCAACTTGATGAGATCGAAAAGAGGCTTTTTGCGGTGGCGGCGGCCAAGATGAATGTGCAGCAGCGGGAGCTAGATCAGTTGATCACCAAGCTTGTTGGTAAGCAATAGAAGGCATCCTTTTTGGCGATTACTCGCAAAACCCTTTAAGAGCTTCGATCAGATCGAGCATTTGACTTTTGGAAAAACCGTCCCACTGGCTGGAGCGATATCGAAGGATACAGAGCTTTAGTGGATCGACGGCTTCTGTGACATCAAGCGGTAATGGCCCAAGGCCTTCGAAAGGGTTTCGCAAGAGGGTTGGATCGTCTGCCGTTTGGTGAGATTGGGAGCTGGCCGAAATACCGCTTGCATCGGATGCATGTTCACCGAAGTCGGGGCCTTCGGCCAGGGGGCTGCTTTCGAAAGACCGATCAGTCTGTTTTTGCGAATCTTCTTGTTGGTCGTTGTCTTCGGTTGTGGTGGAGTTTCCCGAGGCGCTTGAGGTGGAGTCCAGAAACCCGTCATCGGACTCGGTTTGAATTCGTTCCGATTCGATCGCCATGACGCTTTCGGTAGTTTGGCCATCGGCCAACTGCATCGACTCGGTCCTCATTCGGCACATTTGCGAGATGCTCCAGCGGCTGTTGGAGGCGCCCTCTAACCACAATTCCGCATCATCCCATTCGATCGCAGCCCAAAAATGGCTCCAGTAAAGCTTGGGGTACTCTCCGTAGGTTTCGCCGAATCTTTCGAACACTCGGCGCAATCGCCCGACATGTTGGCAAGTTACGAACCCGACACGGTTCGCCCAAGCTTCGTCGCTGTACTGGCTCGAGGGTGCTTTGGCTTCGATCAGTGCATTTCGCCATTGGAGGATAATGCGACCTTTTTCCCAATTGGTTTCGCTAGCGAGCTTGTGCCATCGTCCTACGAAGGGTTTCGAAGCAGCATCGGAGAATTCGGTTGTTTGGGAGTCATTTGCAAGTTTTGGTTTATCGGTCGTAGAGTCTTGCATAGCTAAGGCGGCGCGCGAGGAGTGGGGTCGATCCTACCGGGGTAGACAGACTACAAAAGACCTTGAGACGATCAAGCTGAAATCTTGAAAAAGATTTAAACATCGCATGATTTTGGAGGTCTTATGGGATGGCAGATGCAGAAGGCTCCGGTTCGGTAGAGATTGCTGGTGCTGTGGAGGGTATGGGATCCTCAGGTGCTTGCGGGTTAGGAACTGCTGAATCGGAAGGTTGCGATTCAAAATCTGGAACATACTCTGATTCTTTGGGAGTAGCCGTTAAGCTGATTCGCTGCCAAATCAGTTCTCTCCAGCCTTCAGGGATTTGGTTCCAAATCAGGGGGCCTCCGACAAGAGCAGTCAGCAGCAGAGCCAGAGCGAAAAAAGTCCATCGGAAAAATGATTTTCTAGCATCTCGGTAGCGGAGTCCCATCAGGGATCCAAGCACCAAAGTTTCGTCTTCGGATTCGCTAGCAGAAAGCAATTCAGATTCATCGTCACGGTGCTGCAATCTGGTTCTCTTGGCAGTCGTTTGGCTTCCAAGATTCAGCGCATCGTTTCCTTCGGATCGCTCGGCAATTTCACGGTATCGATTTTGAAAGTTCGGAATCCGAAGGGCCACGATAGATCTGGCCCGCTGGATCCAAGATAGAACGATTTCGTTTAAGCTCAAATCGCTTTGGCTTTCGCGTTTACCTTCCTTTTGAGTTGCAGTTTTATTCGAAGTAATCGTTGCCGGTTTGCTCCTAGTCGTTGGTTGCTGCTTGGCAGGAATTCTTTCTACTTTTACAACCTTTTTGGAGATGGCTGCGCGGCTCGCTTTTTCCAAGGTTTCTGGGGAGTTGTTCCTGGATTTCTGGTCATTTGCGATGGGATTGCTAAGCGGTGTTGGGTTGGTTAGGGCTGCTTGATGAATCAACTCCTTGATGGATTCGATCGAGTCGGCCAATTGCTGGGAGTTGCTGTCGAGGATTTCAGGAAGTTGTCCCAGTGATTCTTCAACCCCTTGAAGCCTCGTCGCTAGCTTCTCGAATTCGCTAGCCATACGTTCTTGGCTTTTTGCAACGCGATCAAGCCCATCGGCAAGTCGAGGATCGAAGTCATTCTCGGGACGAGTCTTTACGGAAGTCTCATGATCTTGTTCCAAGGGGAAATGCACTTTGGGAGCCGATGATTGGCCAGCGTCAAAACCGATCGCCTTTGCCAAGCGATCCTTCATATTTTGTAGATCTGGAAGGCTAACTCGTTGATTGTTGGAGCTTTCTGACCCTTGCGATGGCAGATCACGTTTCGGAATCGCTGATCGATCCGATGCTGTTTCCCGGTTTACCGAGAGAGGTAGCGTCGAAAATTGAGTGCGGACTTCGACGATCTGACTCGGGCGCGAAGCGTTATAGAGCAATCGTACGGCTTCAAAGTTCAGATTTGCAATGTTGAGCTGACTGCCTACTTCTAAGACTTGTCCTTTAGCAATTTGGTTATCGACCAGCGTAGGATGTTCTGAAAGCAAGTCGACAACTCGGCATGACTCACCTTGGTGCTCGCCACGAAAGATGACAGCTTGAAATCGTCCGACATGCTTGTGAGCTATGCGAAGCTGGCAGCTAGGAGAAGACCCTAGCACCGATAGTGCATACTGAAGTCTCAGATGGGTTGGTTGAGATTGCGCGGAGAAGTAACCCGAACGAGCCATGAGGGTATTTGGGAAAACTTTGATGTCGTCGACGTTGAAATTCTCCCAAGAAAAATTCTCGGCCTTGGGCTCCGAACGATCAATGCTCTTGATGCTCTCGACGGTAATTCGGGCGTTTGGTTGCAACCAGACCGTAGCACCAGGCAAAGCGTAGATCGGTTCGCACAAAGAAATCGGATCGCAATCGACCAGTTCTAATACCGCGACGTAATCTCTCGCGATTTGCAAATACACACACACCGGGGCCGGCAATTCGGGGATGCATAACTCGCAACGGGGATCGCTCCCGATCCTCGCAAATGCCCCAACGTGTTCGAACCGATGCGTCTTGCCAAGGAAGACACATTCCAGACGAACCTTTCCTGCACCCCACTCAAGAGGGGGTGGGTTGATTGTTGACGCCGGTTCCTCCAAGGGTTCTCCTTTATTAAGCGATATTCTCCAAAAAAGCTGATTGTTTGAACGACTTGTTGAGCTACCAGCTTTTGGATGATGCGTCTGTGCAGCTAACTCAACGTAGCCGAGAAGATGCCGTGTTAGACAGTCTACCCTGCAGTCAAAAAGCCTGCGAAGATTTTTCGATTTATCTCTATTTGAATCCAGGTGCCAAAGGATCGAAGCTAATGAGGCTCAAAGGGACCTTGATCCCTCGATTACGATGCCTAGAAAGCCATTGATCGGAAAACCGGAGCAACCCGCAGAGTTTAGCCCATGAAGCCTGCCGACGAGGGGGGTGGATTCGCCAGATTTACCAAGAAATTACTGGGATTCTTGGTTGATTCAGTCGATCAGGGCATTTGTAGAACGTCTCCAAGCTCATCAAATTTTAATGACCTGGTGGCTAGGAAACGAGTTGCCAATCGAACAGGGAATGGTCATACTGTTGCTATCTGCCCTCCGGGACCAAACTACTTGTCTCCATTCAGACCTAGATCTATGTCAGAACCCGTGGCCCTAAATCCAGCAGAAGCATTTGGCTCTGATCCGAGTAGCCAAGCTAATTTCTCGAACCCGAAACTATCGACGCTACTGAAGCCTCCTTTTGAGAT
>JAGWZB010000278.1 GCA_018969045.1 Planctomycetota bacterium
CCGTGGAGTTCCTTTAAGATGTTTCATCTTCGCAGCAATTGGAAGCTCCTCTGCATAAAACCAGTTAACATGGTTTTGGCTCATCTTCAAACGAAGTGGCCTATCGACGGCATAGCTGTTAAGTACAGCAAGCAAAATCGGATGTTGCTGAATGGCCGTTCCCGTTATGAAAGGGACAGTGTTACCAGCGGGTAGTGCCGGTAGAAAGCTCCCTATAAATGTTCGTCGATTAGTCGCGTTTTGAACGTCACGAAAAGCAATTCTTAGTGTGTTGCTTGATTTATAGGGCATAAGATATTGCCCACTTATCATGTGGTACCCGTCTTGCCATGTGTTGTCGATCCAATTAGTTGCTTTTCCACCAAGATAGACTGAGGCTGAATAATCGAATTGCCAAATCATCCGTCCCTGATACAGCGGCAGCGCGATGGCAGGGCCTGGGATGGGGTCGCCACGCTTGTCGAGGAACTCGTCGGTGTCGAGCTCGGTCTCATGCATGTAACTCCGCCCATCCCGCGATAAAATCATCCCCGCCGGAATGTCCGCTCGAGGGATCGGTAAATGCGCATACTGAGGCTGCACATCGCGAACCTCTCCCTCGGCAAGCGGCTTAACACCCAACTCCGCATACAACTCCTCGATCGGTCGCCACCTGCCCCGCAACCATCGACTGTACTCGTCGGGACGGTATCCACGCTCCTCCCACTTGTCCCTCGGCGGAAATAACTTGCTGTCGTTGGTCATGTGGAACTCAGTGGCGTACTTGATTCCCCATCCATTGGGGCTCTCGTCCCCCAAAAGCACGCCATTGGAATAGATCTTTTCCAAGACCTCCAAATCCCTCTGCGATTGGATCTCCAGGATCGCTTTGCTCCGTGGCGAAAACTGCAAGACCCGCTCTCGCGGATACTCCGTGACATATCTCTCGGCTTGCTCCCAATCCCGCAAATCCCTTCGCATAAATGCTGTTCGTATCCGATCGGTCACCCCTCCCCTTTGAATGATCAACGGATTGAACTTGAACGATCTGTGGATATCAAAAATCCCCTCGCGATTCTCGAAACCAAAGAGCCATTCCCACCGGCATCGATCCAGGAAAAGGGAACGAAGCGTGCCCGTGCCGTGGTCGGAGTAGATTCCAGACGGAACAATAAACCCCATACGCCCATCGTCTCTAAGTAAACTATGCGCTTGCTCCAGAAACATCTTGTACAAATTGATGTCGCCGCCACCTTGATGGTGGAACCCCCGAATGTCCTCAAGTTCCTGCGAATAGCCGCTGCTAGCCTCGCGGTTTTCTTTCCATTTCACATGCCTTCTGACAGACCGTTGCAAGCTGCCACCCCCACCACCGCCAATGTTAAAATCCTGGGACTCTTTGCCTTGGCTGTCGACGTTGATGGTGTTTCCATAAGGCGCTCCAGAGTTCTTGACCCAGTTGGACAAGGCTCGGAACTGGGCGTTGTAATTCAACCACCGCCGCTCGATCTGAATGTCCCTGGTGAATGCCTCGCTCTGCTTCCGCACGGCCTCTTGCTTGCCGTATGTTCTGTAGAGCGGATCGAGTGCACTGAAAAACTCTTTGCTGTTGGGCTTGGCTATATCCCAAGGTGGATTGCCAATGATGGCATCGAACCCTGCCGCTGTTGGACTAAAGACATCAGGGAACTCCAACTGCCAGTGGAAGAAACGCCAATGGCTCGCTAGTTCCCGCACGGTCTTGGCAGCGTCGACCGGCAGTTGGCCGGTATGGAATTCGTTGGGTAGCGGACAAGCGTCGATCGCCTCAGGGGGCCAAAACCAAATGGCACACCACAGGTCGAGCGAAAATTTCGCTTGGGCAAACTTTTCGCTCTCCCTGAATTTGTGGTATTCCACGGCTCGATCCTGTGCTTCGTGAACACCCATCCGGTGAATCCGCTCGAGCGATTTTTCAGCCTCATCATGCACGGTTTGGACTTGGTCTAAGTCTTCTCCGGTATTGAGGTAGTCTTGCTGGTCGATGAAGTCGATCAGCTTGTTCTTCACATCGCTGACGCGGCTGCTGATCTGTTTGGTCCAAGCCTCCTTCTTGAAATGAACCCCGTTGGTATGCGATTTGTCCCCTCCCTCTCGCATCCAAGCCATCGCGGGATAATGCATGAACTGATCGAGCCACGTTCCAACCAGCGAGTTCCCGCACTTGATCTTGTGATCCAAGAAGGTAAACGGCAGTCTTGGATCCAATGTCTCGATCCACAAGCTTAGTCGACAAAGCTCGATCGCCAGCGGATCAAGGTCGACCCCATAAATACAACGCTCGACCACATATCGCCTGAGAACCGCCTTGGTCCTGGCTTCGAAGTCGTTGTCCTCGGGCCGGCAAGGGAGTTTTTCATCGGCCAACGTTTGCTGCGACGTTGCATCGACGATCAAGTCGATCACGGTCCGATCGGCAAAATAAGCGAACCGGTTATGGTACTGGAGCGATTCGTAAAGGGCTTCGGTCAAATACCGCAAGGCATTCAGTGGAAAGGTACCAGAGCCGCATGCCGGATCGCAAACCTTGAGCGACAAAATCTCCTCAGGCAATCGCGGCACAAGTGACACGCTTGGGCTATGGGGCTTGAAATCGTTCGATTTGCCATCATCGATTCGCTGGACTCCGATGTGGCGATGCTCCAGCTTACTGCTTGGCAAATATTCGCCTGGAAGCGAACTGGTTAAATCCGGACTGGGCTCGGGTGTCGATGGCACACTTGCCGGTTGATAAGCTAACGGTTGGAGCGTTCGAACAACCGTTGGGATCGCCAATTGCGGTTTGGTGTAAAATGTTCCAGAGCCTTTGCGGGTTCCACCCCAGCGAACCAGATACCACTCGCCGGGCAAGATCACTCGCTCGAGAAGCTGTTTGGCTTTTCGGTCGATCGACCGTTGGTATTCAATGAGTTTCTCATTGGCCAGAGTGCCCCGAGGGCGGGGAACCAATCCACCGACTTCGACGGCACGCAGTGCCCATCCGTGCGCACGCGAGCGTGCGGTCGCGATTGTATCGGCGTGATCGGCGTGATCGGCGTGATCAGACGGATCAGACGGATCAGACGGATCGGACGGATCGGACAGATCGGACAGATCGGACGGATCGGACGGATCGGACGGATCGGACGGATCGGACGGATCGGACGGATCGGACGGATCAGACGGATCAGACGGATCAGACGGATCAGACGGATCGTCGTCAGTCGCTGTGGCGTCTGAGTCGGAGCTGGTCGTGTCTTTCATCGATTCGAGCAGATTTTTTAGCGCTCGATCGTCCATTTGCTCGAGGGTCGAGAGGGGCAGGGCAGGTTGGTTTCCTACGTTGAGAAACACCACTGGCTCATCGAGAGACGCTTGGCGTAATTCGAAATCCAATAAGCCTTCGTAGAGGATCCCGATGTATTCGCTTTCGAGAGCTGAGAAATCGACCGGAGCGGCGACCCATGTGCTTTGTCTGCCTTGTCGCACGCGGACTTTGGTTCTGCTGAGCAAATTCAATATTTGATGAACGAGTTGGTCATTCATCAGGTCATACTCATAGCAACCTGATTCGAGCAACGCCAAGGCTCGCGATTGGCCATCGAGGCTATCGGGATCTCCGGGCTGAAAGAGTTGACCGCCGTAGGCTCGTACCAAGAGCGACTCGTGCGAGGATCCTTCGTAGATCAATTTGCACAAGGACAATATCCGTGGATAGGCGGCAAAGGCATTTCGCAGGCGATTGGGTTGTGCGCGATCGAGTTGTTCGCGAAGGCCAGCAAGGCTATACGATTGGAAGTAGATTGGATTGTCACGGGGCAAGAGCGCGTCGCTGGATTCGGCAAACAGCACGATGACCAATCGCATGATCATTCGTACCGATGCACGATAAAGTTCTTGTGGAGTGAACCGCGATCGAATGATCTGCAAAGCGATAGCTTGCGCGTGGCCTTGGACGAGCAACTCGGCAGCTTGTCGAACGAGTTCGCCGAGGATATCGGTCAGATCCCCTTGGCCTTTTCGGCTATCGTTGATCGCTTCGAGGAACGGCGATGGGGAATCGTTGCTCGGAGGGGTGATGGTTTTGGGGCTTAGCAGTCGCCGCAGTCCATCGAGTTCCGGGGTTGTTTCCCCGGCTTCGAGCCATTGGTGTTGATCCCACTCGACGAATGCGTCGTAGCTCAGGCCTGCAAAGAGGATGCGGAATTGTTCACCGTTGGTGATCAGGGCCAATCCAGTTTGAGCCTTGCGCATCCACTGGAGAGCATGGCTGACGGAACGGGCACCGCGTCCGATACCGATCCTTTTTTCTTTGTCGATGAAGACCGGTAGGAGGGCACCATTGAGACCGATCCACAGGTGGGAGGGTTTGAGGGTTTCCCCGGTGAGAGCGGTGCGAGTCCAGGACGGATCGACATCGTTACCACGTTTCCAGACACCGGACATAGGGTGGAACCCGCAGACCGATTCGAGCACCATTTTCACAAGGTTCGCGCGTTGCGAATCGTGATCCTCTTTGAATTGCAGGAGTGTGCGTCGCAGTCGGTCTTGGTCGTGCAGCGACAGGGGCTGAATCGACTCGGTTAGCAAGAGCAATTGGGACAGGCGTGGCAAGTCCAGCAGCATGCCACCATGGTGCAAAGAGCTCCACCATGCGAGCGAATCTTTTTTGGCGTTGTATGCGGCGCTCGATTGGCTCATGACGGATTTTCCATAGGAGCGGGCAAGATAATTTCGACGGCTAGCGGGAAGACTTGGGCGGTCCCAAACAGCGCGAAGCGTTTCGGGAGGAGTCGATTGATGATTCGATCCCGTTCACGGGTGAGTTGATCACGGATTTCTTCGTAGTGTTTCTTTCGGAAGTCGACTTCTTCTTGGCGACGTTTGATATCGCGGTTGAGTTCATCGAGGTAGGCATCGTTCTCAAAGAGGGTGCCTTGGAGTTTGCGTTGGTTGAGTTGTTGGATTTCCCGTTCGAGTTTTTGGATCGTGTTGGCTTCGATCATCGTAGAGACTTCGCCTTGGCGGCTTTGGAATCGTTTCTCTTCGTCTTTGATCGCATCCTTGCCATCGGAGGCGAGTTGTTTATCGAGTTGTTTGGTCAGATTCGATTTGAGTTGTTTGACTTGTTTTTGCAGATCGGATTCGATTTGGGAGAGGATATCGGCCGCCAGAGCAATGCCTTCGGGGTTCGACACAGCCTCGCTGGCGGGGATCGTCCCGGCGGGCAGGTGTGGGAGTGGATCGAGCAGATCACCGTTGCGGACAGGGAAGTGGAGGGTGCGGACCCAGTGGTGAAAGGTTTCGCGAAGTTCGTTGACACCGAGTTCTTCGACATGGAGGGCGACGATCGCGTCGCAGGGGGATGGTGCATGAAGATCGCGTTGGAGGTTTGCGTATCGTGCAGTCCATCGGGAGACGGAGTATTTCGTGCCTGGATAGCGGCGTTGGCCGAGGAGGTTGATGGCTTGGGTCATCACGGGGTGGCCCAGGTGAACCATTTGGATATTGGGGTTTGGTCTGAAGATTTTTCGACCGTTGATATCGTGTAAAAAGGGTTGGCTTGAGAAGGTTAGCAGGGGAACAGGTCCGAGGGGAGCGTTGGTTGCGTTGCTGGTGAAGCTAGCCGAATGAAAATCCGAGGCCGAGCGTCTAACGGATTCATCGATGCAGTCGCTCCAGCCCGAGAGGGCTGGGTTGACGATCTTGGCGCAGTGGGGTTGATTCGATGAGGCAAGTTGGGGTCTGCCGGCATGGAGTCCCATCGCCACATCGAGGGTCAGGAATTGCGAATCGGGATTGAGGCCTACTTCGTTGGCTAGCGATTCTAGCCCGGAGATCCCATGGGCTGCGTGATCTTGGGAATCGGAGGGTTCGGAGGGGAGTTCGACGTTCTTTTTAGCCGTATCGATTTGTTGATTGAGTTGGCGTTCGAGTTCGATGGAATCATCGCCATCGATCAGGCGGCGGTGAAAGGCTTCATCGAGCAGTTCGCCGACGGCCCCGAGATCTTCGCGGACTTGGTCGACTTTATGGATTAGGACCGACATGAATTTCAGGTCGGCATCTTCGTCGCTAGCGAAGTGGTAGGTTTGCACATCGCGAGCTTGGCCGTGTCGATCGAGTCGTCCGTTGCGTTGTTCGATGCGAGAGGGGTTCCATGGGCAGTCGTAATGGAGCAGGTAGCGCGCGGTCGTTTGGAGGTTGAGTCCTTCGGAAGCCGCGTCGGTAGCAAGGAGGATTCGAGCCGGGGAGTTTGGATCGTTGAACAAATCCTTCACTTGCTGTCGCGAGGGGTCGTCCATGCCGCCAAAGAGGGCCACGATGCGATGATCGGAGTCTGCGAAATG
>JAGWZB010000279.1 GCA_018969045.1 Planctomycetota bacterium
TTGCCACCAAACGGGGCTAACGCTGGTAGTAGGGCGAGATCATCCAGTAGGCGATCACGCCCGTGACCGAGACATAAAGCCAGACTGGATAAGCCAGCTTGGCGATCCGGCGATGGTGATCGAATCTCCCAAGCAACGCATACCACAGCGCTCGCAGGACCATCGGCAAAACCAAAAGGGACAAAAGGATGTGCGAGAGCAGCACAAAATAGTAAACCCCTCGAATCGCTCCTTGACCTCCGAACTTGGTCGATGGGTTTGTCAAATGGTACAGAACATAGCAGACCAAAAATCCTGCACCCAAGCCAAAAGCGGTCAACATCGCGGTGCGGTGCAACGAAACGTTTCCAGATCGGATCGCAAGCCACCCGATCACCAAAACCGCACTGGTCACCGTATTGATGGCTCCAATCCAATGGGGTAACTCCTTGGTCCAACTCCCAAGTTCCAGCTTGGTTGGAATTGCCAAAAGCAAGGCGACAACCAATGGGATCACCACCGAAAGGACATTGGCTAGAAGCATCGCTGGACGGTCGTCGGTATTCCCAGGAGATGCCATGCGGTCCGAAGTACTAGTGGTCATAGGATTTGATTTTCTTATCAAGCGGAATCGCCGAATGCGTGAACCGGTAAGTCCACGAGCTTGTAGGGTTGGGTATTATCCGGGATAGGGCAAGTCCTTCGAAAAACCATCGACTGCCGATCCAACTCGTCATTTAGAAAGCACTCGCCGTACCCTATCTTCATCGACGGGATGGATAATACCCAGTTCGGTGATGATTGCGCTGATGAGCTCCGAGGGGGTAACATCGAACGCAGGATTGTAGACCTGGATCGATTCGGGAGCTGTCCGCTTTCCAAATGCACAAGTGATTTCCTCGGGTTTTCGCTGCTCGATCGGAATATCAGCCCCATGGACAATCGATAAATCGAAGGTGCTCGAAGGGGCGGCAACAAAAAATGGGATCTGATGATGTTTGGCCAACACCGCTAAACCATAAGTCCCGATTTTATTGGCTGTGTCCCCGCGCGCTGTGATTCGGTCGGCTCCTACGATGACGTACTGGACCTTGCCTTCGCGCATGACCTGCGCGGCCATCGAATCGCAAATCAGGGTGCTTGGGACTCGGTGCTGTTGGAGTTCCCACATCGTCAGTCGCGCTCCCTGCAAGAGCGGTCTGGTCTCATCGGCATAAACGTGGATCTGTTTGCCTTGATAGTGGGCCGTCAGTATCGCTGCCAATGCGGTTCCAAACTCCGAGGTGGCTAAGCCTCCGGTGTTGCAATGGGTTAATATTCCACTGCCATGTTCAAAAAGAGAGGCTCCAAACTCACCGATCGCATGGCACATGCGACGATCCTCATCGTGGATCTGCCTGGCCTCGCGCAAAAGCTGGTTAGCAAGCTCGACAGCCGTAGCAACGTTGCTGTTGCGATCGATGATCCGCCGCATGCGATCCAGCGCCCAAAACAGATTCACGGCTGTGGGGCGACTCGTCGCGAGGTAATCGCACAAGGCTCTAGCTTGCTGAACGGACTCATCGATGGGAGCACGGCGTCGGACTAGCGATTGCATACCGACAAGAACCGCATAAGCAGCCGCGATCCCAATCGCAGGTGCTCCGCGCACTTGCAAGGATACGATCGCCTCGTGGGCTTGCTCGACGCTCTGAATCGGAACCATTTGCAACGATTCGGGCAAAAGCGTCTGGTCCAATAACTCCAGCTGCCCTAACGTATCTCCTTGCCAACGGACCGACACATAAGGGCTCGTACCTACGCTGGCATTGCTTTGCTCATTCATCAATTCGATCAACAGCCTTTCTAATTGCCGACTTCGAGAATCCCGTTCATGACCATCCAGTGCCCAGGGAACGTGCACAGATAGGGATAGCGTCCAGGTTTTTGGGGTGCTTGGAAATAGATCGAGAACTCAGCCCCCGGGTCGATGATGTCGGTATAACAAATCACCGCATCGCTCTGGGGTACATACTGCTTCAAGTAAGCGTCTGGGGCCCCGATGAGTCGGTTGGCAAGATCTCCGATTTGGTCCAGCGTTCCAGGCTGGATCAACGCCCAGTTGTGGGGAACAACATCGGGATTGGCAAACTTGAGCTTCAAAAGCTCTCCTGGTTTGGCTTGCAGTCGCTTCTGGGAAAACTGCAAGTTGTCCATCGCTTGGATTTGAATCTCTCGGGCTCCTTCGATCTTCTTTTGCCATGGGTTCGGAACCCGCTTGGTAAGCCAGTCTAAATCTCGATTCATCGGATGCGGCAATTTCTTTGCGATGGAATTCCTGGCAACCAAGCGATCGGAATCGTAAGGAGCATCCATCGCGTTGACCGTCGCAAAAAGTTCGCATGGCCTGCTCGATCCGATATCCAACAACAGATGCAGTTGGCTGCACAACTGCAGATCCGGAATCTCCAAGAAAACCGACTTGGCATCCTTAGATACAATCACCGAGCGGATGTCAAGGACATCATGCCCCATCGCACCCTGGTGCATGACCGAGTACTCGCGCGATCCATACGCTGGCGAGTAACGATAATTCCAACACTGCGCAAATTGATTTCCAATCTCTGTGGCTTTGGCTGCATCGATCGGACTCGAAAAACTGACGTTGACTCCGTTTTGATGCACATGAAAACCCGTCGGCAACATGGCTCCTGATCCGGTGTACCTTAACCGTTGAAAGCATCCAGCAGCGGGTGTATAAGTCCCCCAGCCATGCATCCCCGTGACATAGATCCAACCGTCCTGTGGACGGACCCTAGCACGGTGCGTTCCCGATCGAAAATCTCCCGGCAGCGGACTAAATGCACCTTGCCATTGCGAGCCGACGCGGTCTCTGAGCAACAGATGCATCGTTCCTGTTCCAAACGATGTATGCACGATCTGCCCATCCAAGGGTCCAATCGTTGAACTGTGAACTTGCAATTGTCCGCCGCTGGAATTGTCGATCCCTCGCGGAAAATACAAAAGCGGTAGCTCGATCTTTTGATTGGGCCGCGGGCCACGATACCCATAGAAAGGAGCCGGGTTGGTCGCATAACGGTTAGCCGCATCGGTAGATTCGCTCGGCAAGACCAAACAGATCATCGACGTGGGGGTCCAATCTCCCTCCGAACAAGGAACCGTCAAAGATCCATCGTCCAAGAGCCCAAGCCCATCGGGATTACGGAAACCAGTCGCAATGATGCTAACCGTTTTGCCATCGGGACTGATCCTCACCAATCCTTCATTGCCCGAGGCAAAATAAAAGTACCCCTCCGCATCCCGTTCCAATCCACACAGGTAATCATGACCCGAAGGAGACGTCGTGTAGGCGTTGGAAAAGCACTCGTAGAAGTCGATTTCTTCGTCACCGTCCAAATCATGCAATCGGGTGATCTGGTTGCGGCCCAGCGTATAGATTTTGTCCTCATGGACCACCACACCTAGCAAGTGATGCATCCCGGCTGCGATCCGTTTCCAAGATGCGGTCTGAGTATCCAGGCCAGATACCAACCAGACGTCTCCCTGCATGCTCACGACGACCGCTCGGCCATCGCTTAGAAATGCATGGGCTCCACCTGCAATGAGGGTGTTCCAGGGATTCTCACTGGGAAGCTCGATGGTATCGACAACGTATCCAGTCCCCTGCCCCATTCGAATCGGTGTTTGAAACGTCTGCGGCCACTGGGACTTGCCACCTAACAAAACATCCTTCTTGGGATGCTCGCTGGCCGGAGCGATGGTCCGCTTCCACTGCCCGTTTGCATCAACCCCTAAATGGTCCAAGTAAACTTTCGAGTCGTGCTCGATGGCAAACAAAACTTCGCCGCCGCTGCGATATATCCCTCGATAGCGAGCCTGCTGGGCACCCGGAACTATCTCCCTAAACGATCGGGCCCACTCCCCTAACTCCTGCTTGGTCCCATCAATCCGAAAACCGTCAATGTACCCATGACGTACGTCCGTGAATCGGACAAAACCACCCGACCAAAGTGCCTCATACGAAAGCTCATCAGTATTGAAACATGCCGAGAACTTGGTATCCGAGGCAATTCGTATCGCGACGGCTCGCGGCACCGCCTTGGCTTGGCCGACCAATACGTTGCTCTGCATCGTTCCTAGATCGACATGGTTCCATTCGTCACCCTTCCACGTCTCCTCTTTCTGATTACCCCAATGACCAAACTTACCCCCATCCAACCCAGGAAAAGGTTCCACCCAAGTAGGCCGAGTCTTCATCGCCGCAAAGTGCAAAGCCTGTTTGGTATACCAATCATAGACACGATCCCGATTGACCAACTCGGTGTGATTCGGATAGTGCTCAGGTACCAGCGGCGGAGTTGTCCAACTGAATTTCGCAGGCTCATGCGTGCTCGCAGACCGTATCTGAGCCTCCAAATTCGATAAATCCACCGGGTCGTTCCCCAGCCCCATCAGGAAGCGAAGCAAGTCGGCTTGCTGGCCCAGCGGCAGCGATTCAAACAGCCCCGATGGCATCAGCGATCCGCTAGGTGCAATCTGCTCAATCGAGTCTCGTGGAATCGATTGCTTGGTTCGCGTAGCCGGATCCATAAACACCAACGGAGATGCCTCAGGTGCCTCCACATAGCCAGTCAATATCTGAGCATCCTGGGTTTGGATCTTATAAGCCTGATAAGCGGGCTCTTGCTTGCGGTTAGGCCAAAGCAAACTCTCCGCAAGCTCTTCCCCCGAACGCTGCTTGCCAATGCGCGTCAACTCCGGACCGATGATCCCACCGGCATTGCCAATGCGATGGCAAGAAAAACAAGCCAGATTGGCGCGCGTAAAGGCCTGAATGCCCCGCTGAGAATCCCCACGCAATCGAGCCTCCTGCACCAAACCATCAAGCCTCTGCTGCGAAAACTCCGACTCCTGGGCCCGCAACTCCTGACCCAAAAACTCTAGGAAACCAAAGAACGCTAGCAAACTCAATTTTTGTGCAATGGAAGCCATGGCCGGAAAGACGATGCGAGGAAATTCGTTGGGAGGATGATAAGTTATCATCTGTCCGCAAGTTCACCGCTTGCCTGGGACGAAGATGATACAGTGCATTGTAGTCGATTTTGACAAAGGATGACGCCAGTGAATAACGACCATCGAAAAGCCCTGATGCAAAGGGCGACTTGCTGGCTGGCAACCGCTTGCTGCGCTTACCTGGGGTCGGCAACGGCTCAGTCGCAGGAGCTAAGTCCCCAAAAGGACAGCTACCTAGCAGAATCAAGCCCGACGGACCCGAACTTGGAGGACCCGAAGTTAACCGCGCACCACTTGGAGTTGCCCAAGGATCTCGATGCGGTGGCTAGCCCAACCCAAACCGAACTTAAGGAGCTAAGCCAATGGGTGCGTTGGCTGTGCCTGATGAACTTACCACCCAACGTCGAAGACACCCGCAAGTGGGGCAAGCAACGGCGGGTCTGGGACGGTGTGGATGTCAAACTCGACGGACTGAGGCTCGATACCAAGCAGCGTTGGAAGATGGCCAACGACGGGACTTGGTCAAGGTACTTGATCGAGTTTGTGGATCCGGCCAAGGAGTTGCAAGTGGATGTCAAGAGTTTTGACGTCGAGCCCGATGGACGCAAATTCAAAACAAGCGTTTGGGTCGTTGCCCCTTTGAAGCTCTTTGGACGTGTGAATCAGTTTGCTCGCGATGTACAACTGATCAGCGTGTCGGCCAAGGCCGATGCGCTGGTGAGGATGAAGGTCGATTGCCAAGTGGACATCAAACTCTTGCCGGTCTCTTTTCCTCCAGATGTCGAGTTTCGTCCGACGGTGACCGATGCCTCGATGGAACTGCTTGAGTTTCGAGTCCACGAGATCAGCCAGATTCACGGCGAAGCGGCGCAGTGGATCGGAGATGGAATCCAAGACGTCTTAGACCGCAAGCTTGCCGAGTACAAAGATAAACTGGTTTTGAAGATGAATCAGTCGATTGCCAAGCAGCAATCAAAGCTTCGTATATCTGCTTCGAAGTGGTTAAACAGTTCGATGAACTTCAGCAGCAAGCCATAACGTTCCCAAAGTAGATGATTTCTCCGAGATTGTAGACCGGCTGGGTGACAAGGCTTCAGGCTTCAGGCTTCAGGCTAGAGGGAAAACCCAATCCGAAAGACTCAGTATCGCAACAAAGCCTCGTGCCTTGGGCTAGCATAGCAAGTTGCACCCAGCACAAGGATAGGGGTAGGGAAGTCCGGTTGAGCCGGACTCCCCTCCCTCCGAACCGTACGGGCGGTTTTCCCGCATACGGCTCTCCAGTTAGTAGGTTCCTATGGACTGAACGAACCGAACATGGGCTTCTTGCAGGCTATAGAGACCC
>JAGWZB010000280.1 GCA_018969045.1 Planctomycetota bacterium
CGAGTGGAAGGCCTATTCGTTGGATGTCCAAGAGCAAATGGACCGCAAACGGATCGCCTTAGAAGTGCCGTTTGATGCCGCGGCATTCTTGGAATCAACCGCGAAGTGGCTATTCAAACAGGGAACAAAGGGACAAGTCCTCTCGGTCGATGGATATGGCGGGGTTGCGCTCTACGATAGCAACAAGCAACCGGTTGAAGGCACCGGAAAACGACTGCCTGTAGGACCTCAGGAGTCGCAGATGAAACTGCGTTTTTGGACGGATTCGAGTGTTGGAGAAAACGAGCAGGCCAGCAAGGGCGTAATCCCTTTAACCAACTTCCAATATTGGGGGCACTCTCCGTTTGCTCAGATCCAACACGTCGCACTTTGCACCGACGGCAAGCGTGCGATCAGCCTCGCAAATATTCCAGGAAGCTATGCAGGGTATCTGATCCCACGACATAGAAATGCGAAAGCAAGAACCCAGGAGTACAAAGAGATTTGTCTTTGGGACCTGGACAAGCAGCAAATGCTTGATCGTATGATTTTCGAATCCAAAGACAGCATCGATCGTCTGAGCATTTTGGACGATCTGAGGTTTGTTTTGGGGAATGCAGAGACATTTTCGTTGATCGATATCGATCCAAATCATCGTTCGATGTTCCAAGTGGACATGAAAGAAACGGCAGTCCAGTTCTGTGTCCCAAATCCCATTCATCCCTACCATGCGTTTTTCCGTGCCGATAATGATGCGGCAGGAACGTGCTGGATCGGTGCTATCCCGTTTGACAATTCCCCTGCCGAGACGCCAAGAAAGTGGTTGTCGCCAGATGAAAATTTCATGACCTTGGATCAAGGGTTATCGTTGGAAAACCCCAAAGGTGCGCCAGTTGCAGGTTGCTGGAGCCTGGACGGTCTACGGCTATATGTCTTGGATAAGTCCTATCAAATCCACAAATTCCAACTCGATGCAAGGACTGGAACGCTCTCAAAGACCTTTGGGCCTGGATCTCCAGATCTTCTAAAGCCGGATAGTCAGGTATCGTTGATCCTCAGTCAAATAGCCAAGCAGCCCGAAAAGATCACCATGGGAATGGTCCGTTCCTCATCAAGTCCTGAGGCTTGGTCAGATACTCTGTACTTTGACTCCGTCGATCTGCCAGAAATAGATCAAGTTGCCCATGCTACATTTTCCAGTGCCGCCAAAGCTCAATGGAGCATGGAACCAAAAGTCTCAGAACAACAAAACGCATTCAGAAGCAATGTTTCAAAGCTTATGAATCTAACCAAGACAAACTTAATCCCATCGAATCAGAAAACCAAAACGGGAGATCGACACCAACCGCTGCACACAACCGCTGATGCTTCTGGAAAATTGTTGCTGATGCATTATCCCTCGGCCGTACTCTTTCTTTCGCTCGATGACCCCAAAGATGCACGTTGGTACCGACTAGATATCGCATTGGGTGATGTAGAGTCCTTTGACCTATCTCCCGATAAATCAACTTTAGCCATCGTTAATGCTGATGGCCTGCGACTCCTTAGCGTTGTTCCAAATGATAACCTAACAGCCTATAGCTTAGTACCGATCGAATCAGGACTATCCAATCCAGGTTCCGTTGTCCATTTTAAGTGGGACAAAGAAACAGCTTCCGTTGAGCCCAAGGGTAAATGGTCGTTTGCTTATATTCTCAAGGACTCAACGGTTGGGCACTTGAATTCGGGTGTCGATCGTGTCTTGGGCAATTTATCGGAAATCCAACCCAGCAAGGTCCAGACGGATGTCAAAGCCACTCATGAGCTCAAGGTTTCTGAAATCAAGGATCTTTGGTTCTTCAAAGAGGTGTTGGTTGACGAAACCGACCCCAACAAGGCCAGCAAGACGCTGCGTTACTTAGCACTGCCTTATGTCGAGGATTCCAACAAGGATGAAGTCAAAAAGGTTCGGTTTATCAAGTTGGGTAGTCTACCACCGGACGAACCCACACAATACGTCGATCTGGACATCGGACGTAATTACACTCAAGTCATACCAAACGATCAAGGTGGAGTTGTGGTTACCGGAGACAACCAAGGTAACGTCGCCGTTTACCTTGTTTCGCCTTTTTGGGGAATCGCAAACCAAGTCTTCGATGCGACAAGCGAAGCGGACTCGCCCATCGAATGCCTTTCCTTCATCGACGAAAGCAATTCCCCAGACAACATGCTAATAATCTCCAATGGCAACAACCACATCTTCGGTCTCAAGACGGGTACCCCAAAGCAGACATCCAACTAAATAGATCGGTTCCTTTTCAGTTGCCAGAAGAATTGGGTCAATAACAGGATGGCGAGTCCTATGCAGGCAAACTGGTAGGCCGTTAAGTTGGCATAAAGAACCGGTTCGGGACGAATGGTCTCGGTCAGGAATCGAAAGACCAAATAGCCCAGTAGATAGAGCTTGAGCCTCTGGCCGGTAAACCGGTTTTGTTGTTCGATGCGCCAAAGGACAACCAGTCCCAGCAAGTGAAAAAGCGATTCGTAAATCTGGATTGGATGCCGCATCAACTGCCCACCATCTGGTGCAGTCCGGAACGCTACCCCCCAAGGCAACTGCGTTGGTAACCCGTAGCAGCAGCCTCCAAAGAAGCATCCGATCCGACCGATGCTCAATCCAGCAGCGATCGGCAAAGCGAACGCATCTCCAGTCCCTTGACGAACCCCTAACCACGCCTTGGTCAACTCGACGGAAATATAACCTCCGAAGATTCCACCAAGCACGGTTTTTCCATCGCTGAGCCAATGGACCCAAGGGCTCAGGCCGCTCCAATCCTGGTCAATCAAAAATGGGAGCTTTGCACCGATAAAGGCACCAATCAACGCGGCCAACGAAAGAAATCGCTTATGATCGTCGCTGACACTGAGCTTTCTGCGACCGCGCTTGTAGAGCAAGTAGCTTGCAACAAGTGCTGTGAGCATCAAGAGGGTATGCAGAAATCGACCGGTGGACAAACTAATCATATCCGGAATTAAATCTTAGACGTCTCTTGCTTGAGACTGGGCAATGGCACATGTCCATTGCGATACAGGACGTTGTATGCGCAAAAAGGAATGATGTGACCACTAGGTAGCACATGGTGCGTGCAGCACTTCATCACTCTCCGGACGTCGAAATTATAGGCATCCAAAAAGGAGGTGATTGTTATGCGCAGCAACTGCTTGCTCCCCAGTTCTTTCTCGATCGCTTTGGCAAAGAAGTCCTCGGCGAGCTTTGTGGGCGATCCAAGCGAAATGATAGGAAGATTCTCTGAGCTCGATTCCTCCTGCTCAACACATCCACCGGGACCACAGCAAGCGTTTCGAGCCAAATACAACTGAGCCAGTCGCTTACCTTCGTCACGTGTGAAGCTCAGTCCGTTGGCCAGCAAGTCGCGATTGGCTTGAGCATCGATGAATCGCGTCAGTGGAACCAATTCTCCTTCATGTCGATAGCACATCGCCAGCACATGGCAGTTCGGATGGGCGCAGGGCAACGGAAAAAAGTCCGTCTCGGAGAGTCGCCCCTGCGACTGTTGGCACAACAGTCGGATGCAATCGGGTGCTGTGATGCGAGCTTCAAGCTGCTCGGGAAGGTAATGGCGTCCGGAATACGTGGCTGGTTGAAGACTCAGGCCACTGACCCATGGCCTTGCGGCCGCTAGATCCAAAAGCCCACCTAGTTGGCCTTCATTGACGCCAGCTTGAAGCGTAGCCACAAGCGTCACGTTTAGGTCCGCTGCACCAAGCCGCTCGAGTGCTTGCAATTTCGTCCAGAGCAACGGTTGGCCACGGAGCTTCTCAAACACGAAGTCTTCGACGCCATCCATTTGCAAGTAGATTTCAACACGCTGTTTGTGCTGAGAGATCATCGCGACCAAATCAGAGTCTTTGGATAGGCGAATCCCATTGGTGTTGATCATCACATAGTGGATCGGCTGAGAAAGAGCGTACAATAAGATCTCTTCAAACTGTGGATGCAACGTGGGCTCGCCCCCCGAAAGCTGCAAGACATCGGGCTGTCCTTCAGCGGCAACCAAGGTATCTATCGCCTTTTTGACTTCATCCAACGACTTGTGCTTGAGTCCAGGTCGACTGTCGGCATAGCACATGCTGCACGTCAGATTGCAGTTGTCGGTGATCTCAAGCACCGCCACGCAGGTGTGCTGTTCGTGATCGGAGCACAATCCGCAATCGAGCGGACAACCTTTGGAAGGTTGAACTTGGGTGGTCCTAGGTAGCCTCGCTGGCAAAGCCGTATCGTAGCGATCGAACCAGCTTCGATCGCTACAGACGAAATCTTCGCGGAGACCATGTTCCGGACATCGTTTGCGGAAGTAAACCCGATCGCCTTTGGCGATTATTTTTGCTTGAACGACCCTTAAGCAGTCCGGACACAGGCTTTGTGTACTTCCAAGAAAGGTATAGGCCGTGATTGGCTTTGCATTGGTCATGATGGAAAACTAAGACCTGTATTTCGGAACGCTGAGATTTAACAGAAAGCCTGTGACCATGAGCGAAACGAGTCCATCGATGGTCAGCAGTGGCAAAAATACCCATTCGGATACCATCGGTAGGCCTCCATTGTCAGACAGGATCAAAAATCCTGTGCATATTCCAAAAAACATCAGTCCGCCCCCAAAGAGGCTTACAGCCGAGAGCAACAGGGATTTGATCAGGTATACGAATCCAAAGCGCTGCCCGCCTGGGTACGTTTGAGCTTCAATCGCTTTGGAAATACTGTAGCGATGCAGGCCCAGACGGATCAAACACAGGGGAAGAAACAGGATCAGGAAACTGCTAAACCAAACCATCATAAGAATTATGCTCAAGGCAGGACCAGACGCGACTGGGGAAACAGGAACCCGGAGACTTGGAATCACACACGTCGCAAGACTCAAGAATCCAAACAGCAGAAAACCAGTCCAGTAAGATTGCTCCACCGGTGGCATCTGATGTGAATCATCGTCAGAGCCTTGGTTGCCGAAAGGATCGGAACCACCGTCGTTTTCTCCAAACCCATAAGTCCTGGGGGCTTCGAATGGATTCTCATAGGGTTCCTCAGGCAAATTGGCATTACTCATGATTCACCTTTGGGTTTGGGGCCTAAGCAAATGGACTGATTGGATCATCTGTATTTGGGAATCCCTAAATGGATCAGAAATCCAACCAAGGAAATCGAAATCAGGACATCAACTCCCAGGATCGTAAGCTCTGCGGTAGTGAGTTGCCTTAGTGGGGTACCACCCATGAAAAAAACAGCCGTGCAGATTCCAAAAAACACCACAAACCCGCCCAGAAGCGAAACCCAGCACAGGATCAACGAGTAGATCAAATACATGATGTCGAATTGCTGATTCCCAGGATACCTTCCCGAAGCGATCGCTCGAGAGATATACATTCGATGAAGCGCCAATCGAATCAACGCTATTGGTAAGAGCGAACTTAGCGAACCACAGACTGCCAGAAGTCCCCCAAAGAGCCTCTCGATGATCGGAGGCATGGAATAATAGTCGGGAATCAATGCACCGCAGTAGAACGCGATACCAATTGCCCCCAGGACAGCAATACCGGTCCAGTAGGATCTCTGAACTCGCGGCACTTGCAAAGTTCCATCTAACTGATTGGTGGAATCTGGAACTCCATCGCAAGACTCCTCTAGGAGTCGAGCCGTGGGTGGCTCGAACGGGTTTTCGAACGGCTCGTCTTTGGAATGCGAAGAGGACACTGGAAAACCGCAATCAAAAAAATTCTTGTTGAATTACTCGATCGACTCGGCCCGACGCTGGAGTGATTCTAGCATCTGAATCGCTTGAATCGGGGTCATTGTGCTCAAATCAAGCGACTTGATCTGATCGACAATCTCGTTTTCTTGCCACTGAAACAGCGTTAGCTGAATAGCCCCAGTCTTTTTCGGTGGCGGTGCGATCTTGCTTTGACCGTAACGATTCAAGTGATTGACTTCCAGTTGCCCAAGGATTTCTTTGGCGCGTTCGTTCACGCCACGAGGGATACCGGCTAACCTTGCGACATGGATACCGTAGCTTTTGTCGGCGCCACCTGGAACAATCCTATGCAAAAAGACAACTTGGTCGTCCCACTCTTTTACCGACACGTTCCAATTCCGGACGCTTGGCAAGGATCTCTGCAATTCGATCAATTCGTGGTAATGGGTCGCAAACAAGGTGCGAGACTCGTTGCGATCATGCAAATGCTCGACGATTGCCCAAGCCAAACTCAGTCCGTCATAGGTGCTCGTGCCGCGTCCGATCTCATCGAGGATCACCAGCGAGCGCTCGGTGGCGGTATTGAGGATCCGTGCCGTTTC
>JAGWZB010000281.1 GCA_018969045.1 Planctomycetota bacterium
ATCAGCGACGTTGGGTGATGCAGCACTGATTTTGGAAAAATCAGCGACTTTGGGCCTTGAGGGTGACGCTTTCTGAGTGGCTGTTGAATTCGGGGGCGTACATGCACTCGACCGACGCGTAGCCCATCGGATATTCGCCCGAAAGCTGCACTCGCAATGGATACTCAAAAACATACGTTCCCTTGCGCAAGTAGTCGATGAAGAAATGGGTGGCCGCGTCCCGAGTGCTCTCGTAGTAAAACAACCCATCCTGGAACTTGTAACCGCTCAGAACATTCACCGGTTCGGTCCCACTCCCGCGATAATCCTTCAAATGCACGTACTCCATGTCCCGGTCACTGCGCAAAACCACGCGGCAAATAAGCGCGTCGCCAACAGCCACCGGCCCCGAAACCTCTTCTAACACAGGACCACTACCGGTAAGCACCCGCTTAAAAAGCTTCTTCTGGAGATTCAGCGGAGTTCCCTCGTGCGGTGTAATCTTGCTGATGTCTTCCAAATACTCCCAGTGCAACCCGCCCCAACTGACTCCCTCGTCGGACTTGGTCACTGTCAACTTGCCCATCTGGGGCTGGATTTCCTTCCCTGTGAACGTCTCCTCATAGAAACCTGTTCCTCGCTCGATGTTCTTGGGATCCAGCTTGGTACCGGCCAGGTCGACACGGACCAATGCGTCTGAGGCAAGCCAATTTTCACCGCGCCTTAGCAATGCATACACAGCATCCGCTGTTGCTTTGGTGGTCCTCCAATCCTGCGTCTGCTTTTGCTTGAGCAACCATACCTTGCATTCCTCGACAGACTTTGTATCCCCTGCGACTTCGTCAAAAGCTTCGATCATCATCGCCTGTGTTTCGATCGGGGCATGGTACCACCACCAGGATCGCTCGGTATCGCGCCAGAACATGCCTAACTCTTCGTCGGTAACGCTGCGCTCTTTGAAACTCTTGAGGATCGCCTTGGGGGTCTGCGAATCCTCAAAACGATTCAGAGCCACCGCCAAGTGGGCTTGGGTTTGACGCGATTGGTTCAACCAGTGGTCTTTGCCTTGTGCAAGCCAGTATTTCAGAGCCGCTTGATTCTCAGGTGCTATCGGTAGATTGCTTAGGAAGAAACTGCGGCCATACAGATACAGCGCGATGGTGGAGCTCAAATTGGCTTTTTTAGGGTCTTTGTCGCTGATTTGCGAGTATTGCTTGTTCATCCAAGCGTCCAGCGCACCCAAGGCTCGCTGAGCGATCCCATCGTCGATGGCTACCCCGAGATTCTTCAGTCGTCCAAAGCCGGTGACGATGTAAAGCGACAGGTACTCGTTGTCGGGTCCTCCGGGGAACCAAGGCCATAAGCCACTTGGTCGCTGCATCATCGCGAGTTTGTTGAGTTCGGACTGCGTTTCGGTTTGCAACCGATTCTCATCGAATAGAATCCCTACGTTGCGGCGAGCTTGGGACTCTTTCTGTGCGTTCTTGAGCCAAGGCGTTTCCTCAATCAATATCGACTGAAGATCTTTGTTTTTGCTCAGTGGAGATTCGAACGCTTCGGGTTGTAGGTTCCTCCAGGTTTCAAAGACTTTCGCAATTTTAGGATCGCTGCTTGCAATGTGTCTTGCAAGACTATTGGCATAGAGCCGATTGAATACTTGCTCGCTACATTCATAGGGATACTCCATCAGATAAGGTAGAGCCAACACCGCGTACCAAGCTGGCTGAGAGGTCATTTGGACCGTCAGTCTTTGGTGGCGGATGGTCTTGGACTCTCCTGATTCGAGGAGTTTTTTGAGCTCGAACTCTTTGGTCGATTTTCCCCGAATCGGTAGCGGGATCGCTTCGCTGACAAGCACTTTATTGGACAGCACGGGCAAGATGGCTTGCTCGCCATCGCTCATCTTATCGGTAGCAGCAACCGTTTTGAATGTGATCGGACGCGCGTCTTGAGGTACCTTGATAAGCCATCGATACGACTTGGATTCGTTGGCACCGAGTTCGAACGCTTGCTCTGGTTTGTTGTTTTCAAACGTTGCATCTACGCTTGATTCGTCCATGGTATCGCTCAGGTGAAGCGCCACGGTGCCTTGGATGGGTTTATTCGAAAGATTTGTGACTTTGGAAGTAAACTCGATGACATCCCCTTGACGCAGGAATCTCGGCGGGTTGGGTTGAACCATGAGATCTTTGGCGGTGACGATCGAGTCCAATAGGCTGCCACTGCGAAGCTCTTTGTCGTGTGCCAGGGCCATAAAACGCCACTTGGTGAGTGCTTCGGGCATCGTGAACTCGAGCGTGACGTTGCCTTGGCTATCGCTTAGTAGATGTGGGAAAAAGAAGGCGGTTTCGTTAAGGTTGGTTCTAGGTGAGATCGAATCGATGGCCGGAGGCTTTGGAGCCGCAGCGTTTCCTCCATCGCCACCGGATTCACCAAGCGCTGCACTGGCGGCCTGGATCTCTGGTGCCCCGGTCGTTCCCATCCCACCGGGTCCGGCTTTGGCGAGTGCTCCAGGGGGAGGGGCTCCGGGTGCTGCATCCATCATTGCTAGTCCTCCTGCCAACTGCGGTACGACTGCTCCGCGCATCGACATCGATCGAACGGCACCAAACATGACCGTCGGGGAGAGCATCTGAAGTTCCGCTGGAAAGCGTCGATACGTCTCTTCGACGCCCAAGTAATTGCTTGGGAAGTTCGATTCGACGACATTGACCCAAAGGCTCATGTTTTGGAATACCGATTGGATGTTGCCATAGGATTCTTCGTAAAAAAATCCAAGACGTCGGATCCATCCGTGCGGTTCAAATGCATCCAAGGAGGCATCGTAAAGCGTGGCTAGCAACTCGGCTTGCGCCGCTTGGGCATCTGGGCTTTGAATCTTCAGCAACCATTTCTCTTGGGTGCCTGGTTCGAGTTTATTTCGGAAGCGTTCCCATTTGAGTGCGAGCTCTTTGTTCTTCCAAGGGACCGAGATCTTGCGTGTTTCGCTGTAGAGACGATTTTCGCGAACATAGGTCAATCGGACTGTCGCACCGCCGCGCATCGATTCGTCGATCGGGAGTTCGATGAGTTGTTGAGTTTTGTTTGGATCGGTCCAGTAGGACTTGAGTTTGCGTCCACGCCGCTCGATTTCGATCAAAGCTCGACCGCTGGGGTAACCTGTCCCCCAGAGGCCTTTCCAGGTTTCACCGGGCTCAAGGGTATCGGACTGGATCGCAAGGAGATGCGGAAGTTTCACACCGAGGTTGGGAGCTTCGGGATTAAGCACGACAAGACTCAGTTCCGAGCGGATCGGTTTGCCGTACAAGTCTTTGGATTCAAGGATCGCCCGGTAGAGGCCTGCGGGTAGTTTGATATCAAGGGTTGAAACGCCTTGGTCGTCGGTTTTGTAATCGTGTTGGCTGACCAAGTCCCCCAGCGGCCATTGCCGATAATCGGTCGGATCGGGTTTTTGAACTGGGACTGCTGATTTGGCGGGTTTGGCTCCATCGGCGATACCGCGTCCATTGGGTCTTTGTCTGCCTCGCATCGAGCGCGGGATTTGGGGCATCGAACCACCGAGCAAGTCGCTGCGAGGAACGCTGTCGGGTTGGGTGATCTTATGGATTTTGATTTGGCCTGAAGAGGCAAGTGCTTGATCATCGAGGTTGGAGGTTTTGATCTCAATCTGGACTGGCTTTTGCTCGGTTTGCCATTCTTTGGCTGTCAAATTAGCTTGGGCTGTAACATACCCAACCGAGACACTTTGCGAGCCGGTTCGTGTTTCGCCGGTGGTGTCGGTAACATCGGCGACGATGGTATAACTAAAAATAGGCAGATCTTCATCAGGTACGGATCGGTCTGGTTTTGCGATAAATTCGATATTGAAATTTCCGTTTGGATCGGTGCTGGTCCATCCCCGAGCGATTTCCTGGCTGCGGCCTTGGAAGGGTGCGATTCTCCAAGCAAAGCAGGACATGAACCAATCGGGCCAACGGACCCTTCTGACGACCCGATAACGGACTTTGGCGTTTTGGACAGCAGCACCGGTGTAACTGGTCGCCTTGCCGGTCACGGTAACTTTGTCATCGAGTTTGACTTGGTCCTTGAGGCGATCGAGGGTGACTTGGAATTTTGGCCTTTTGTATTCTTCGACCAGCACGGGGGTGTTGAATCCTCGGCCTTCGATGGCAATGATGTACATCACGCCAGTGCCACGATTTCGCGGAGCGGTGAACGAGCCGCTGAAGGAACCGTAATCGTTGCTGGCTACTTCGAGCGTCTCGACGACTTGACCGTTGGGGTCCTGAAACTGAAGGGAGATTTTCTTGCCTTGAACGACCCTGTAGCGGTTGGTTTTTTGGTCGCTGTTGGTGATGACACCTTTGAAGTAAACGGTCTGTCCGGGCCGGTAGACCGCTCGGTCGGTAAAGAGGGCGATTTGCTGTGAATCGGGTACCGACGGTTGCCCTGCATACTGATAGGACTCATGGTGGGTCGATAAGCGGTCTTCTCCATGTTCGACCAGCAGCATGTAGCTACCTTGGTCGCTGGATAATTGAAACAGCCCGGTCGCATCGGATTGGACTTTTGAATGAAGCGTCCAGCCGGGGTTTCTGTCATTGCGCAAGTAGGCTTGGACATTGGCACCTGCGATTGGCTCACCGGTCTGGTTGTCGACAACAAGTCCTTCGATGGCTGGTTTGATGGGTTCTGAGTCCAGAGGGTCGAAATAGTTTCCAAGGCGTTGGATAATTCCCAGTTTCGATACCCAAAGTTCACAGGCTCCGAGTTGTCCGACTTGGTTGTTCGCTGGGTTGAACTGGTCGTTGATACTATAGAGCAGGAAGTAATAGCCAGGCTTAAGATCTCGCGGAGCTGCTAGGTCATGGGTGGTTTCTTGGTAATCGGTGGTTGGTTCCAGGTCGATTGCCCAAGCTTTGACGGGAGGTTTCCCGAAGAGAGTTACCCGATCGATTTCGGTGATTTGGTCAGCCCGCCATCGGTTGGGTTCCAGCATTCGCTTTTGCCAATCGGCTTGGACGATTCGGAAATGTATTTTGGAGATGTTCTTGTATCGGACGCGGATATTGGGTGCGGGATTGTTCCAAACGCGTTCGATGGAGACGTTGACGGCTTTGGCGGTGATATTTTCGATCAGGTTATGGCATAGCTTTCCACCGATACTATCGGGGAACGCATTTTTGCCTTGCAAGGCAACTTCGTAGGCGGATTCCAAGTCATTTTGGGATATGAGGATCGAAGCCCATTGCGCTCTGGCATTGGCACAGAGCGGGTGTTTGGCGTTTTGCTGGGCAAAGTCCTTGAGCATCGAGATGGCGCGATCCTCTTTTTCTTCACCGATAGCTTGGTTGTAAGCAAATCGGATTCGTTCGAGTTGGTTGTGCAGTCGAGCGTCAGAGGACTGGTCGTCGGAATGGAATTTAAGGAGATCTTGGTAGAGTCGGATGGCTTTGAGTTTAGGGGAGTCGATGTCGGTGGTTTGAGGATTCCATGCGATGAAGTCATCGGTTGGGCCCAGTGCTGGCGAATTGGCGTCGATCTCGAAAGCGTCTTCACGCTTGACACCTGCTTGTTCCCCCGATGCGTAGAAATCGATGGCTTGATGGGCCAAGAAATCGTACAGAGTCGGGCGATAGGAATCGGGGTAAGCCCCTGGATCCAGGAGGGGGTCGAAGGTGGAGATAGGAGTGGTCTTTAGAATTTCAGGGTTTGCTAAAGACGATGAATATTGTTGATCGATCTCTTGGAAGATCCTTTGTAGGTCCCAGGTTTTAAGGTCTTGGGACGTTTCGTTAGCGACCGAAGTTCGGCCTTGGAATTGCCATCGATTGGATTCGAAGTAGGACCAATACCAGTGTCCGAGGATCCCATGAAGGGCGGGTTTGATTTGCTCGTTTGCAGAGTCTAAGTTTTTTTGCATAAGCGAGATCGCTTCTGCGGGATCTCCACCTTGGATGTCGCTTTGAAGTCGGATTTTGCGGGCCATCGCAAGAGCTGCTTCGGGATACGCTTTGGACTGGAGCGATTGCTCGATGATTTGATCGAGTTTTTCGATGGCAGTTTGTGGCAATCCTTTGCCGACGGCTTCTTCGACTTGTTTCCACATGGGGATGCGTTCCTTGGGGAATCTGGGTTCACTGTATCGCGTGTCGCTGGGAGTGGATTGTTGGAAGCCTAAGGCTTTTGGGGCTAAGAACACGACTCCCAACAGGAGCAAGGCCCATAGCTTTACGAATTTCAAGGGTGTTTTCATCATGAGTTCCTGCATCCTGCGCCTAGTGGTGGCCATGACGGAGTGTGTTCAGAGAGCATCACAGGTACAACGG
>JAGWZB010000282.1 GCA_018969045.1 Planctomycetota bacterium
GATCGACACGACGGTTCAGCGAGATTATCGGCTTGAGATCATCGGGGACCAATACCGACTTTATGATGGAGCCACGAGTCTGCTGACCGGTGGGCTTCGCACCTACAGCGACCCGGCGATTCCCTATACCCTTTCGAACTATCTGTTCTTGGGAGACAATACGACCAGTGGTTCGGCCAGCGTGGTCCAGGGCCCCATACGCTTAGAGTCGAATTTAAGTTCGGTACCAGAGCCTTCGAGCCTAGCCCTCTCAGGAAGCTTCGTTGCTGCTCTTTGGTCCTTAGCCCGCAACCGACGGAAGAAATCTTAGGAAGGCACTAGGTCTTGCTGATGACTATGCTGATCGTCTCGGGCTTGGTGCTGGCGTTGGCCGGTTTGCCGTTTGCCATGATGGTAAAGAATCTCAAGGATTTCAGCCCCTCGCCGACCGATGCGGGGTTGCTTGCACGCATGCAATCCGTTGGCGTGAGTGTTCTGATTCCTGCCCGAAACGAAGCCTTGAGCATTGGTCCTGCCCTGGACAGTATCCTGGCCAGCACACACCAGGAGTATGAGATCCTGGTCCTTGACGACGCTTCGGAAGATGAGACTGCAGGGATTGTCCAAGCCAAATCGCGGGATTCGAAGCGCATCGGCTTGCACCATTCTTCGGGGCTTCCAGAAGGTTGGAACGGGAAACAGAATGCATGTTGGCAACTGGCCCAACTTGCCAACTACGATCGACTGTTGTTCCTGGACGCAGATGTTCGACTCTCAAAGGATGCATTAACCCGAATTCTCGCCGAGCAAGAGCTTCGAAATGCACCGTTGGTTAGCGGTTTCCCCTTCCAAGAGACCGGGTCTTTTGCCGAGAAGTTGCTCATTCCTATGATGCATTACATCCTCCTTGGATTCCTTCCGATCGATCGCATGCGAGGCTCGGTCGATCCGGGGTTTTCGGCTGGATGCGGCCAGCTCTTTTTGGCCAGCAAAGGGCCCTACATGCAAGCAGGTGGTCATCAAGCGATTGCGACTTCACGTCATGATGGGATCAAATTGCCTAGGGCATTTCGACAAGCGGGGCTTAAGACCGATATCTTTGACGCTTCGGATATTGCAAAGTGTCGCATGTACCATAACTTGCAACAGGTTCAACAAGGGTTGCTCAAGAATGCTACCGAAGGGATCGCCAATCCCAAACTGATCGTTCCTTTTTCGATTCTGCTTCTTGGCGGATCGGTTTTGCCGGTTTGCTTGTTTGCGATGCAACTAGTCAGCTGCATGAGGCACTCGAGTTGGGCAGGGCTACCATTGGTAAGCCTACTGCTGCTAGGAATTGCCACGTTGATCAGTTGGCTACCTAGATTGCTTGCTCAGCAGAGGTTTCAGCAATCGATCCTGGGTGTGATTGCCCACCCCTTAAGCGTTCTTTGGTTTGTAGGGTTGCAATGGACTGCCTTGGTCCGACATTGGCTACGTTTGAAAACCGCTTGGAGAGGAAGGTTATAGGGTTTTGGCAAGGATTCGGTCGGTTAACGACGGGAACCATCGTCCCATGGCTACCAAGGCCTTGCCGGTCAGGCTCAAGACGGCCTCGCGTTTGGACTTTACCAGCACTCCGATAGCGAGCTGTGCGACTCGCTCGGGGGACATGCTCGATACCGAGGGGCTTTTGGCACCTGCGGGGGTATCGACCAGCGAGTCGAAAAATTCTGAACGCGTGGTGCTTGGGGATACCATCAGAACCTCAATTCCGATGGGTGCTAGTTCCACCCGGATCGACTCTGCCCAACCCCTCAGAGCGAACTTAGCTGCACAGTACTCGCTTTTGTTGGGAACAGCCCGGTGAGCAAGTACTGATCCTATGTTGAGCACTGCTGGCCGTTTTCCAGCTTTAAGCAATGGGATGCACAAACGCGTCAGTTCGGCGGGTGCGAAAAAGTCGATTTCCATGACTCTTCGAAGCCTATCGCCACCGGCGTGTTCGAAAGGTCCAATTGCACCGGCGCCGGCATTATTGACCAGCACATCTAGACTGTTCCAATGCTCCAGGCACCAATCAACGAGTCTTTGCCGGTGCTCATGGCAAGTCAAATCTCCAGCGAGGATTGTCAGCTTGCCTGGCCCACCTTGGGTTTGTTCAGCCAGTCGTTGCAACCGATCCAAACGGCGCGCGGTAGCAAGAACATGCGCGCCGGATTGAGTCAGTTGCTTGGCCAAACAAAACCCGATCCCGCTTGAGGATCCGGTCAGTAGAACACGAAGACCTTCGATTCGTCGTTTTGCCACGGCCTGATCTGCCTGTTTACCTTATCCAACTTTGGGTCTTGAGGTCACTTCGATCGCATCGGGGATCGATTCGGCTGGGACGAAAGTCGCGTTATTGGGTAAGCCCTTTTTGATTGGCTCTGGCAAGGTGCCCTTGAGGACTCTCATGTCGATCCCATGGCCTGCAAGTTTTCCAGCGCAGCCGATGCTCATCCGGCAATGGACCAAGCACAGGTCGTCTTGATAGTGCTTCGAGAGAACCTCTGAATGCGTTGCTAGCCATGCGATGGTTTTCCCGTCGCACACGGGCAATCGCAGTTCCAATTCAACGAAACTAGCCGTAAGGGAATCGCTGACGGCCATGGCAAGTTGTCCGAGACCTTGGTTGCTTCGGGCCGAAATCGCGATGGCATTTGGATAACGTTCGTGCACCAGGGAGATTCGATCCTCGGCTCCCGGGCAATCGCATTTGTTGAGAACCAGCAATGTGTCTTTTTCCTGGATCCCTAGTTCTTGGAGGACTTTGTAAACCGAGGAGATCTGCTGGAAGACCGATGGGTTGCTAGCGTCGGCGATATGCATCAGCAGATCCGCCTGCCGAGCCTCTTCAAGCGTTGCTCGGAAGCTAGCGATCAAATGGTGAGGGAGATCTCGAATGAAGCCCACGGTGTCGCTTAAGAGAATCGGTCCCCAACCCGGAAGCATCCAACGCCGCGTGCGGGTGTCGAGGGTAGCAAAGAGCTTGTCGGCCGCTTCGACTCCCGCCCCCGTGAGGGCATTCATCAAAGTGCTTTTGCCGGCGTTGGTATAGCCCACCAACGATACGCAGAAGGTTCCGTCGCGCGCGGCCACTTCTCGCGCTTTTCTTTTCTCCACCTTGGACAGATCCGTCTTTAGATCGTGGATCCGTTTTTCAGCCAATCGCCGGTCGACCTCCAACTGCTTTTCTCCAGGTCCACGCATGCCTACACCCATCGTTTGACGAGACAGGTGAGTCCACATGCGTTTGAGCCGAGGTAGGGAATATTCAAGTTGAGCAAGTTCCACAGCAAGCCGCGCTTCGTGGGTTCTGGCATTGGTAGCAAAGATATCGAGGATCAATTCCGATCGGTCGATGACCTTGGTGCCGAGGGCTTTTTCTAAGTTGCGAGTTTGAGCCGGTGTCAAATCGTTATCGAAAAGGACCACGTCGGCACCCACATGCTCGATGAAACTGGCCAGCTCCTGGACCTTACCTCGACCCAAGTAGGTCGACTGGTCAGGATGCTCACGCTTCTGATATATCGTCCCGCAAACCTCGATTCCGGCGGTTTGAGCTAGACCCTTGAGTTCATCAAACGGGTCCTCTGTTAGAAAATCTTGGGGAAGAACCAAACGTGCCAACACCCCTTTTTCGCTGGCCAAACTTTGTGAACGGTCGTGCGTATGCACCAGTGTTGGTATCTCCAAAAAATCAGTACAGAACAAACTTCGATCCACGGGATTATACCCAAGTATCGATCAAGATTCTCTCGGGCAGGACCAATAGGACGCAGTTGGCCGAGGTAACGTTCGCCAAGAAATCCTGAGGATGCGGCAAAAAATCCAACCCGACTCCAGATACCCCCTCGACAGGCAGCTTAAGCCGACCAACCAAGGACCTGAGAATCGCAATCGCTGCTCAAGGGGGCGTTAGCCACCTTTAGCACCCCGGTCGTGGTGCCCTAGAGCACCTCGCTCCGGAAAGCCATCCAGCTGGTTTTTTCGTTAGCATTCACCCAGGACCCACGCTAGATTTCGATGGAGAAATCCGGATGAAAATGTCATTTAATTTTGCTTGACTTTGGAGGCTCGCTACCAATAATCCGATAAATTCACCCTCGTGATCGAGGCTCGGAGCCCCGCATCCGATGAAATTCCCTCATAAGGTTTAATGTCAGAATGAGCAATCTTTGCAAGAATGTTTTCGAAGCCATTCTCAAGTATGGGCATGACGAGGATTTCGATCCCATCGCTGATGGCAAGTTCCTGCCGACCGATGCACCTGCTGGTTCCCAAGAGAAAATCGAAGTCCTTCGCCGTCGCGTTGAGCTGGGCCAACCCCTCTGGCACAACGACGATCGAGTCGACTACAGCGGCCTAACCGGTGCGATCCGCCCTCGCGAGTAATCCCGCTTTTCCTGTTCGAGACCTGAAACACAACGTCGAAGGCCAACCTACCCAAATAGGTTGGCCTTCTGACTTTCCATATACCATAAAAGGCTCCTCAGGAAATTAGGTGGTTAAAACCCATGGTGTTTGGGACCATCTGGCAAGCCAGCACGAACACGGGCCAGTATCGTGTATGCTTAGCCACAAGAATTCCTGAAGAACCCTATGAAACACTTCATCGCCAAGCTTTCCGATGACCAGTCACCCTGCCCATTCACCAGGCCCTTTAGGCCAAGAACTATTCGTAGTCGAAGGAGAATCGGCAGGGTCCGCCGCCCAACGCGTTTGTGACCGGGATTTCCAAACCGTGCTGTCCATGCAAGGCAAGCCTATGAACGCTTGGAAAGCCTCGATTGCCAAAGTCCAGTCCAACAGCCTGTTTGGGCAACTTATTCAAACCATCGATGCTGGAATTGCCCCTGAGTTCGATCTACAGCGATGTCGGTTCGAAAAAGTCATTCTGCTGTTTGATCCTGATGCAGATGGGATCCATGGTTGCTCGTTGATGCTGTGGTTCTTTTACCGATGGATGCCACAGTTGCTCGATGCGGGTCGGCTGTTTGTCGCTCACCCTCCTATTTGCGAATTGACAGATCTGGCTTCGGGCAATCGAGCTTATCCTCGACATCCGGCCCAGCGAGAAAAGATCCTTGCGCAGTGGAGGTCTGCGTCTTCCAAGGGAGCTTCGGAACTCATCGAGCAGAAGCCTTTTCGCGGGCTTGCAAGCCTTGGGCAAGAACTTCTGCACACCAGTTGCATCAACCCTCGATCACGCGTGATTCGCAGACTTCGCATCGAGGATGCGCAGGCCTCATTGAAGGTCTTCGGAGCTGATTCGTATTCCAAAGACAACTAGTTGCTTTCCGGAATCGAATCCGAGTCGAATACCCATGGTTGCTTGGGGATCTTCTGCCACCAGTGGGAGTCTTGGCAAGCCAATTGCAGTAGTTCGGATGCACTCCTGGGTGCATGGTTGTGGCTCAAACCAATCGAACTGGCGATCCATCCGAGGATCTCTTCGGGTCGTTTGCCTTGGGCTCTCCAAGTGGCAAGGCGCGTGTCCCCGTGGCGTTTTGCAAGGCGTCTTCCATCGACACCCACTACCAGGGGAACATGCATCCAACGCGGAGCATCCCAACCCATTGCGTTGTAGATTGCGAGTTGACGATAGGTGCTGTAGACCAAATCGTCCCCTCTGGCGACATGAGTGATGCCTTGCAAGTGGTCATCGACAGTGACTGCCAATTGGTATGCCGCAGGACCATAGTTGCGGGCCACGACAAAGTCCCCTAAGGCTGTTTTTGTGTCGAGTTCTTGCAGTCCCAGATAGTCGTCATTCCATCGCATGGTTCCTTTTTCGAATCGAAATCTCCATGCATAACCTTGGCCGTTGGCATCGAGCCTTTGGGCATCGGCCACTGTGCGACTTGAGCATTGACCGGAGTAGACCACACCGTCGAGAAAGGATTCATGGGGGGCTGTGCAGCAAGCTTCGATCTGCGATCTACTGCAACTGCATGGATAAACCAATTCCCGAGCTTTTAGTTCTTCTAAGACGTCGGAGTACTTGGAGTTGCGAGTGGATTGCAAGGGTGCCACCAAATCCCAATCCAGACCCAGCCACTGCAGATCTTCGATAGCTTGAGCATTCGCCCAGGACTTGGTGCGGGGGGTGTCGAGGTCTTCGATACGAAGGATCACTTGGCCATCTTGGCTTCGAAGAAATAGCCAAGCGATCAGGAAGGTTCGGGCGTTTCCTAGGTGTTGAGCTCCCGTGGGCGAGGGTGCCAGCCGACCGATCAACCTGGAGCCACAGGACTCGGCTCCCATCACGGTTCCAATTCGTCCTTGGGTCTTGGAGGCA
>JAGWZB010000008.1 GCA_018969045.1 Planctomycetota bacterium
TTATCTCCAAAAGAAGTTATTGAAAGCGTTGAATAGCTGGTTGATGGATATCTGTTGATCAAATGGTGGTCGACGAGAATCCGCCATCGACAACTAAATTGTGTCCGGTAACAAACGACGAAGCGGTTGAGGAAGCAAGAAAGACAACCGGTCCTGCCAACTCGTGGGCATATCCAAACCTGGCAATTGGGGTGTGCGAGATGATTTGCTGCCCTCTAGGTGCAAGACTCCCGTCGGCGTTGTACAGAAGATTCTTGTTTTGATCCGCTGGAAAAAATCCGGGGCTGATGCAATTGACTCGCACCCCGCGCTGGGCCCACTCCCGAGCTAGGAACTGAGTGAAATTGATGACCGCCGCCTTCGCCGCCGAATAAGCGACCACTCGCGATAAGGGGATGATACCCGACATCGAAGCGATGTTGATGATGCTGCCGGAATTTCGAAGCAGCATCGATTCGCCGAAAACCTGACTAGGCAGGATCGTACCACCGATCAAATTCAAATCGAAAACATCTTTCCAAGCCTTCAGCGACAATTCGCAAAAGTCATCCCCTGGTTGAAGCGTCGCTGCCGCTTGATTCCCACCGGCTGCATTGACCAAGATGTCCACCGACCCCATCGACTTCTCGATGTGATCCCGAGCCTTGGTCAACGAATCGCGATCCATCGCATCGGCGGAAACAAAAATCGCTTCACCACCCTCGCGGCGGATGTCTTCAGCTCGCTCCATCCCTCGCTCGACATTTCGACCCAAAACCGCCACGCTGGCCCCGGCCGACGCAAGCGCATTGGCCATCGCACCACCCAAAGCTCCCGTACCGCCAACAACCACCGCAACGCGGTTCTCTAAGGAAAAAAGACTTTCTAAACCCATGGGAGCACTCGACTTGAGTAAATAAAACTTGACGGGATCACCAACACCCATTGGACGCAAATCGATGCCCGATGACAAGGGCGGTTTTTCCAAGTTTTTTACACTCTCGAAAAGTTTCCCGAATGCTAAAAGAACCGGACCGCTAATGTTCGCTCAGGGACGCTAATGGAACAGCCAGAACCCGAACCGCAATGGAATATTAGCGAACATTAGTGCCCATTCGCGGTCCAAAGAAACCGGACCGCTGATGTTCGCTTAGGGACGCTAATGGAACAGCCAAAACCCGAACCGCTATGGAATATTAGCGAACATTAGTGCCCATTCGCGGTCAACGGTTCCCATTAGCGGTCATCAGCGCCCATTAGCGGTCAACGGTTCCCATTAGCGGTCAACGGTTCCCATTAGCGGTCATTAGTGCCCATTAGCGGTCATCAGCGGTTCTTTTGAGCTTCGACGATGATTTCGTCCTCATCAAGTTCGCCTCGATACAATCGCACATCGGCAATCCTTCCTCGGAAGTAATCTTGGGCCCCGAATCCGATTTTCATATCACCGGTTAAACTTAGGTCGAAGTCTTCCGTAGTAAAACCGCTCGATTGAGCGACTTGTGCTCCATCGACGTAGAGCCTTAGCACCGAGTCGCCTCGGACGGCCGCAATGTGATGCCATCCACTTCCAAGAGGTCGATCGTACGTCGCATTGATTCCCGCTTCGATCGATAGCACTTTCCCCGAAGGCAATGTACCTACGAACAGCCGACCACCGTGGACGGCCATCGACCAAGCTCTCCTGTACTTCACATCCGGGGTATGGTCGACTTGGTCGATACGAGTCCACTGATTGTCGTTATCGTATCGATAGATCTCTGCAAGCGGCAGGGTTCCGCCGTACATCTTGCCGTTGTAAACCACCAGCGGCATGGCTTCGAGTTCGTCTCCAAGCTTACCGGTGTCTTGCCAGCGATCACCCCCTAGGTATCGAAAAACGTGGGCGTTTGGCCACTCGCTTACATAGAGTTCACCGCGATGGATCGCAAACCCATAGGTTTGCGTTGCGTCCGGGATCGCTCCTACTTGGGTCCAATCCTCTCCGTTGTATCGAAACACCGACCCTTCGTCATAACAGGTCGCATAGAGCGAGTCGTTCCATACTGTCATCGCTTCGGTTCGTTTGCCACCAGGTGTGTTGCATGGTACCCATTGCTTACCACCTTCGTAGCGAAAAAATCCTGCGGGTCGATAAAGGGAACTCGCGTAGAGTTTTCCTCGGAAGACAACCAGCGACGAGATCGCTTCGGTCTGGGCCGATACATTTCCGCAGTGCTCCCAGGTATCTCCAGGACCAAGACGGTAAACATTCCCCCCAAAGTTTGGGTTTTGGGATTCGGATAAACTCGAACCAGCAAGTCTGTATTTGGAGGACGCTGCGTAAAGGCTACCATTGAAGACAACCAGCGAAGAGATCGCGTTGGCCAGATCCGGGCTCCCCAGATCCGTCCACCGCTGATCGCTCTCCCATCGAAACACCCGACCGGATTGCTGGTCTTCTGCGTGGCAGGTCGATGCATAGAGACGACCGTCATGAACACACATCGAAAAAACATAAACGGCATCACCGAGCCGACCATGGTCGGTAAACTTCGGTTCGATACGACCATTGTCGATCCCGAAATGGACTTGGCGAGTGTTGGGCTGGCCGTTGGTCACACCGTTGTGATTGTAAATACCCAAATGAAAACCTCGGCGATCCTTTGAATCGTAGCAACTGACCAGATCCCCAAGCGTGTCGCCGACATCCTCGTCCACATTAACCCACAAAGAGAGCGTGAAGGGGGCCTTACCAAGCTTCCAATCGCTTATATCGGGGACTTGAACAACATCGGTTCTCCCATCAAAGAGCTTTCCTTGCGAATCTTCGCCAAGTGGCCAATGCCCCAGGAGTTGTGCTTTCTTTGGAGCTAACCAACCCAATGACACCAAGAATTCATCGGCTTGTGAGAGTGTAACTGCCCTGAAAGGATCACTGTTGAAGAACCCATGTTTTTGGCCGTCGAACACTTTCAATTCACAACGATTCCCCATGCCTTTCATGACTTTTGTGAACGCTTCGGCCGACTCGATAGGCACCGTGGTATCCTCGCGCCCGTGAAAAATGATCGTAGGCGGCGCGTTGGCTTGCACTTGATGCGCGGGCGAAATGCTCTGGGGTTGAGTCCCGAGCCTTTGCTCGGGGACTCTCGTTCCAAACCCCTTTGGGTCGTAGCCTTCCAAAGGAGCCAGCACCAAGGCGGGGTTAAACAGGATCAGAGCATCAGGCTTTGCGCTGATATCTTTGGGCTCATTGGGTTCATCAAAAGTATCGATCCAAGCGGTACAGGCGGCGATATGTCCACCGGCGGATCCACCCGCAGCAGCGATCCGCATTGGGTCGATCCCTAGCTCCTTGGCGTGGGATCGAACCCACCGGATCGCAGACCTTGCGTCGGCGACGCAAGCCGTCGGTTTGACTCCCTGTCGACTTCCTACTCGATAGTCGACAGTGATGGCGACCACTCCGCGCTTTGCCAGTTGTCTGCATTGATATTCGAATTGTTGGGGGGTTCCGTTTTGCCAGCCACCACCAAAAAAGAAAACGACCGCAGGGGCACTCTCGGGTCGATCCGGCCCAAAAATATACAGCTCGAGTTTCGTGTCCCCGATGGTCTTGTAAACAACCTGCCTGCAATCCTCCATTTTGGGCGGATAACTTCGACTGAATTCCTGGCAAATGGCGGGAAGACTAAGCAATACCAACAAGCATGCCGACCATAAACTTCGCATGGTGATTACTTTTGAATATTCAGGTAATTTCTTTTGGCTTAAGCGTATTCGATTATTCGTTCGATCGACTCGTTGTGACTACGTTCACCACACAATGGTATCGGCTTGAAAGATAGGACCTTCGATGCACGTGCGACGGTAATCCCATGTCCCATCGCCTTGATCGATCTTGGCCACACACGTAAAGCAAATTCCGATGCCGCAAGCCATTGGAGTTTCTAGCGAAACTTCGCAAGGCACTTCATGCCGCCGAGCCAACTGACTGACTGCTTGCATCATCGGTTCAGGACCACAACATACAATCCGTTTGGTCCCAGAAGTTCCATTCAGTAGATGGTCAAGAACATCGGTGACTCGACCCCGATGCCCCAACGATCCGTCTTCGGTGGCAATCGCAAGCGATACCCCCAGCGACTCAAAGCTTGGTAATCCAGCCAGATAATCCCGCGTTCTTGCGCCATAGCACAGCGTCACCTGCTGAGCATAACGATTGGGCGATGCTGATCTCCCAAACGCTTGGCGACCCAACGCGTCGGCTGCAACGCTGAGCATCGGCGTGATCCCAACCCCACCGGCAACCATGATCAAATGATCCACGCTTTGGGTAGAAAAGGCATTCCCCAAAGGCCCCCAAACTTCGATCGCTTGTCCCGCTTTGAGCTTCGACAACGCCTGCGTGAATTTGCCTTTGACCGTGTAAACGACCGAAAGGCTCGTAGGGACTCCAGCGGAATCAAATCCGCGATCGTACATCGCCAACGCTCGACCGATCAACGGATCGTTGCAGTCTGCAAGTCGGACCATGAAGAACTGACCCGGTAAAGCGATCCTCGCAAGATCGGAGGCATCGAAACAGAGTTGCCAAGTGTCTTTGGCGATCATGCGATGCTCAAGGATGCTTGCTCGTTGAAATCGAAATTCTTTTGAGCAAAATGGTTCAAGAGCCATCGGCCAACCTCATGGTAGAAAAATCAGTGCCTATCCGATCAGGTCGGATTATCGAACTTGGCAAGGAACTCATCGACGAGTCCCTTGGGTGCTTTGACGATGTGCTCGGGACCTGGAAAAGCACCACTTTTTACATCCTTGATGTAGTCCCGAAACCCTTCGACTCTCTCGATCTGTAACGCCTGCTCAAGCTTGTATAAATCTCGATACTGCTTGGTATGGCGGGGATACGGTGGAGCGTGATTGCCCAGAATATCTTCGGCAAACATGAATTGAATGTCTCCCCCACTGCCGGCTCCAATCGAGGAAGTCACCAAACTGGTGCGCGAGGAGATCTCCTTAAGCAATTCCGCCGGGACGACTTCGACCTCGACGGCCCAAGCTCCTGCGGCTTCGAAGGATTTGATCTGCTGGAAAATCCATATCGCCTCCTGGATCGTTTTGCCTACGGCTTTGAGTCCACCAGTCCAGGTACTCAAGCGAGGCACCAGTCCAGCATGAGCTTGGACCGGAATCCCGACGCTGGAGACGGCTCGGATGAATTCAGGATTCCATTGGCACATGATCGCATCGGCTCCAGCGTCCATGGCATCCATCCCCGCGCGAACCGCCTCTTGGACCGTTGCGACTTTGGTCAGACCGATGCAAAACGTCATGAACGTATTGGGGGCGGCTTTGCGTAGCGATATCGCGGCGGCAGGATTTTTGGGGTCGAATTTGACCTTCAATGTATCGATCCCCGCCTCTTGGGCAGCGACTGCCTCATTGATCGTAAAAGGCATCGTCTCAGTGAGCACCGTCTTTCCCTTCAAGCTCTGCAGATGCTTGATGGTGTAATTTCGAGTACCGTATTCACCACCCATGGTCATGATCCGGTGCAATCCATGCTCATGCGCATTTCGTGGAGGTATCGTGCTCGAACTGGGAGGGTCCGTTTTCATCGAAGTTGAATCTGTTTGAGTCAGAGAATCGTATTCAAACACTTAGCTTACAATCGCTTGAACCACTTCGCCATGCACATCGGTCAAACGATAATCTCTCCCTTGAAAACGGTAAGTCAGTCGGGTGTGGTCGAAGCCAAGCTGGTGCATGATAGTCGCTTGCAAATCATGAACGTGGACTTTGTTTTCCGCGATGCTAAAGCCGAGTTCATCGGTCTGGCCATAGGACATCCCTCCACGGATTCCACCGCCTGCTAAAAGCATGCAATTGCAATCGGGATAATGATCGCGACCAAGAACACTACCCCCGGCGGTTCGGCCTTCGCGAAAGGGAGTGCGTCCAAATTCACCACCGCACACGATCAGTGTTTCGTCGAGCAACCCACGTTGTTTTAAGTCTTTGATCAGCGCCGAAATTGGCTTGTCCATCGTCGAACACTTGTTGGTTAGCCCATCGCGAATATCTTCACCGGGACCAGTTCCGTGGAAATCCCATCCCCAATCGAACAGCTGGACATAGCGGACACCTTGCTCGACAAGCCTTCGGGCCAGCAAGCAATTGTTTGCCAAACTCGATGATCCTGGCTTAGCTCCATAAGCCTCGAGTGTCTCGGCGGGCTCTTTGGAAATATCCATTACTTCTGGAACCGACATTTGCATGCGAAATGCAAGTTCGTACTGCGCGATTCGCGTGGCCGTTTCTGGATGCCCTAGCTGTTCGGCTTGCTTTTGATTCAATTGGCCGATGGCATCCAACGTCAATCGGCGCATCTGTCGATCCATACCGGGTGGATCGGTCACGTAGAGAACCGGATCGCCTTGGGATCGGCATTGAACGCCTTGGTAGACGCTGGGCAGAAATCCGCTACCAAAGGAGTTCTTGCCCCCGTTGGGTTGTACGCCGCTGGAGATCAAAACTACGAACCCCGGAAGATTCTCGTTTTCGGAACCCAAACCGTAGGTGATCCACGAGCCCATCGATGGCCGTCCCGATCGTGGGGAGCCTGTGTAGAGCAAGAGTTCCGCAGGTGCGTGATTGAACTGTTCGGTGAACATCGACTTGATGATGCATAAATCATCGGCAATCCCGTGGAAATTTGGTACCGCATCGCTCATCCATGTTCCCCCGGATCCATGTTGTGCGAATTTTCGGGGAGTACCTAACAGCTTCGGCACACCGTTGGTAAACGCAAACGTGCGACCTTTGAGAAAGGAATCCGGACAGTCTTCTCCGGTTCGTTTGACCAGCTCTGGCTTGTAGTCATACATATCCAAATGAGGTGGTGAACCGGTCAAGTGGATGTAGATCACGCGCTTGGCCTTTGCCGCAAAATGCGGTTTTCGGGGGGCCAACGGATTGACCACGCCCGAGTTTGTATCTGTTGGATCGGCCGACGCGTTTTGACCAAGCATTGAGGCTAAGGCTACGGCTCCAATTCCCCCGACAGCGTCTTTGAGGAAGTGACGTCGTGTCTGCCAAGCCATTTGCTCGATGCGAGGATCATTCCAATTGGTCGTCATACTTGCACTCCACCGCGAAAACTGAAAATTGATTTTTTGAGGAGATTATCGTCTCATCAGGAACTCGTCCAAATTCAAGATTGAATTTGCGACAACGGACCAAGCTGCCATTTCGGCCATATCCATCCCATCGGGCAATGCCCCCAGAGGCTCGGTTGCCATTTTCTTGGCCGATTCGGGCTGCGATTTGAAAACCTCGAGAGCCTTCTGATGCAATCTCTCAAGGACTTCGATTTCGTCGGCTTCGACAGGTCGGCATAAAGCTGCTTTGAGTCCAAACTCGATTCGTCCCGAATTGGAGTCGGCAGCTTGGAACATGTTTCTTCCCAAGGCTTGTGCTGCTTCGATGTAGACCGGATCGTTAAGCGTCACAAGAGCCTGCAGCGGCGTGTTGGTACGGACGCGACGAAGCGTGCAGACTTCGCGATTCGGGGCATCGAAGGCGCTCATGGAAGGATATGGATTCGAGCGACGCCATGTAGTGTACAGACCCCGGCGGTATCGATCATCACCAGCGCTGGTCGCCCAGTCGGTGCTTGAACCAAAAGCTGCCGAGAGCCCCATCGCAGGCTGCGGGGGCTTGACCGGTGGTCCATTCATTTTTCCGCTCAGGAGTCCAGACACCGCCAAGGCTTGATCGCGAATCGTTTCCGCAGGGAGTCGGAACCTAGGCCCACGTGCTAGCAGCCTATTGTCCGGGTCGGCTTGAACCAACTCCTTGGACACCTTGGATGATTGGCGATACGTGGCGCTTATGAGCATATTGCGTAGCAACTGCTTCATGTTCCAACTGCTTTCGACAAACTCAACAGCTAACCAATCAAGCAGTTCAGGGTGGCTTGGCAAATCTCCTTGCGAACCGAATTCCTCAGCGGTTGCCACAAGTCCTGTTCCAAAGAGTTGTTCCCAGTATCGGTTGACGGTCACTCGAGCCGTCAGTGGATTGTCTTTCGAGACGATCCATTTGGCTAAATCGAGCCTATTGCTGACTTGCTGCTGCCCCGCTTGGAATACCCCTGGGATCCCCGGTTTTACTTCGTCGCCGAGATCTTTATAGTTTCCGCGATACTGCAACTTGGTGACGCGTTGACGCTCCTTGGCCAATTCCCGAAGTATCGGTACTGTGGTGGTCGGTTTGAGTGAAGCCAATTCGGCTCTGGTGGCCTGCAATCGCTTGCGCACGTCCTCTAACTCAGGAGCTGTGGAACGATAATAGCTGGCCAGTGCTGCTTTCTGAGCCTCGGTGCGATCCGCTTGGGCTATTCGCAATAGATTCTGAACATCACCAGGAATCTTACCCCACTTAAGGATGGCCTCATCACCGGTCACCGACAATCGGAAACGTCCGATGATATGGTTGACATGTTGCGATTGCTGGATCAGCGAGATTCGCAAGCGGCTTCCTTGGGGGATGTCGAGCGGTTCGGATGCGACCAAAGTGACTCGATTATCGCGTCCGTAGGAACCGGCAACTGCCCAGCCCTTGTTGGGATCGATTTTCTTGCTGACTAGATTCGATGCAACGAAATCATCCTGTTGAAAATCGGCAAAGGCCGCCGCAAATGCGATGCTACGCGATCCGTCGACATTCCAGTGGACGTCGGGCTTGGAGGTGTCCTCGATGGTTTTCTCCCAGAGGATCTTTTTATCTTCGCTGAGTACTTTCACGACTGCACCCTTGAGCCGCTGGGAGATTCCAGCCCCCCCATCGGTTCGATTCCAAACGGCGATCTTTTGGATCGATTGCGAGGATCCCAGGTCCACCTCCCACCATGGATCGCTTGCGTTGGAGTCCGAGTGCGTCACCGAGTTGGCTTCGAAGTAGTTGCCGTTGGTATTGCCGTCGATAGCGCGAGCTGCTGCCCCCTCGAACGCGACACTGTTTTGGGACGCAACTCCCGACTTTGCGATGTTTTGACCATTGGCGTACACCTCGACTTCGGCTAGCGATAGTATCTTGTTGGTACCGGGTAACTCGACCCGAACATAGCGTCCTTTGAGATCCGTTCCTGCTGGGGGAAGCAAGGTTGCTCGCAGTTCGGTGAGTACGAAATTTCCGTTGTTCCAACCTGGTCCTCGGTTTGGTAATCGGTCGTCGGCGAGTGTTTCGAGGCTAACCGCAGCGATCTGCGATACACCTGCGGTCTTGATATTGGTCAGATCCAGATCGACATGAAAATTGTCTTTTCCCGCACCCGATGCGCTTTGAACGATGTCGGTAGCCGGGTCGATGGTCATCGTTACACCCGCCTCGCTAACGGCCGATGTTACTTTGGGAATCGACCAAGCTGGTTGGCCTGGCAAGCTCGCCTCCCAGGTTTTCAGCGATGCATCCAGTTCGGGCGTCATCGTATCGAGAATCTTGGCATCTGCTGAGATTTGATCTCCCAGCATACTGCGGCGTTTGAGTTGTTCTTCGGTCCAAAACTCATACAACGGAGATTCGTCGCCTCGGTCGGCATCTTCGGTGTTGTTGAAAATGGCAAAGGACTGGAAATACTCGGTTTGAGTGATCGGATCGTATTTGTGGGTATGGCACTGGGCGCAGGCCATGGTTGTCCCCATCCACACGGCATAGGTCGTATTTACCCGATCCACGACAGCCACATTGCGAAACTCTTCATCGTTGGTTCCACCTTCATTGTTGGTCAGGGTGTTGCGATGAAATGCCGTTGCGATGATTTGCTCGGCAGAGGGACTGGGCAACATGTCACCAGCCAATTGCTCAATGGTGAATTGATCGAAGGGCAAATTGCGATTGAAAGCACCGATCACATAGTCGCGATAGGCCCAAATGGTTCGAGCCGGATCGTCGGCGTAACCGGAAGAGTCGGCATAGCGGGCCATATCGAGCCACATTCTTGCCCAGTGCTCCCCGTAGGACGGTTTGGCAAGAAAGCGATCCACCATGGCCTCATAAGCATCGTTGGTGGTGTCATCGATGAACTGCTGGACCTCCTGTGGTGTTGGAGGCAAACCGGTCACATCCAGAGCGACACGGCGAATCAGCGCGTGACGATCGGCTTGGAACTGAGGCACGAGTCCTTCTTTCCTCAAACGTTCCAATACAAAGTGGTCCAATGGAACCTTGACCCACTGTTTTTCCTGGTCGTTGGTCAACTCCGGAAGGACCGGCTTACTGGGTAAACCATACGACCAATGGATTGCATAAGGAGCATTGTCGCGAACCCAGCGTTCCAGCAGTTCGATTTCCGTATCGGTGAGTTTAAGCCCAGATTCTGGAGGCGGCATCACGGTAGAAGCATCTTGCGACTTGATGCGCAAGATCAGCTCACTGTCTTGCGGCTTACCTGGCACAACGGCAACATGACCATCGAGGTCTTCGGCGATCCCTTCGGGGGTGTCCAGTCGCAGACCGGACTTTCCACCACCTTTGCGCTCGTCCTGGTCCGGACCGTGGCAGCGAAAGCAGCGGTTTGATAGGATCGGTCTGATATCCCGGTTAAAGTCCAGGGGCTTTGTTTCAAGCCCTTGTGCAGAGACGATCGATGCAGGCAGTATCGAAGCGATCACCGCTAGCAACGCAATGGCTAAGACATTGGTTCGATGCATATCAAAAATTGGGGGTCAGGATAGTCGGTAGGAAGTTGGAACACCATCCGGGTCTTCCAATCTTCCAATTGTAGCACGCGGTCACAGGCACCAACTAGTTAAATTGCCGTCTAATGGAATACCCCTAGCAGTTTGACCGAAGGTGATAAACACGTGCGACGAGGGAAAACCACTTGGTTTTCCATGTTTTTTGATTTATCCCCTGCAATTCCGATCAGAGTCGACTTCGTGTTAGCCGTACACTCCGGTGCTAGAGGTTGACGTCAGTTCGGCAACCTTACGGGAAACCAGTTTGCCCGTTGCGCTGACGGCATACTTTTTGGCCGTTGCGGGGAAACTAGTCCAAATCTGGAAAGAACTAGCAGTCGGTTCGTAATCCACGCGAGTGACCTGAGTGTTGGTATAGGTCAAAGGGGAGGTCAGTGTCTGAGAACCGGCGGCGATGACATGCTCCATGAAATACACGGATCGAGGCAAGTCAGTCGTTCCTGTCGGATTATTCCCAACAACCACTGCAGTGCCATTTGGCTCAATCAGCAGAGCCGTTTGCTCATTGATTCCTATACCTCGGACACTCGAAGAGTTGGTTGCTTTGATTAGGTCGTCCGCATCAAGCCTCGCCATAAAAGTAACCAACCTACCCACGCGGTCTCGCTGGCGGAAATGGGAGTCGGTGATGGTATTTGCAAGAATTCCAAGAACATTGGTGATCGTGGATTCGCCGGAAATCGAGTTGTCTCGCCGAGTCAGAAATCCGTCTGAAGTGCTATTGCCATCGATCGTAATCGCGCTGTTGTATGGATTCATCAACGCGTCGTTGGAAACGATAGTACTACCGGTCGATGCCGTAAAATCGTAATCCCCCAAAACGGCTAAACCCGCACTGGTGCCTCCGATGGGAACATTGCGATTCATCGCATTGTAAAGAGCATCCTCGACGGGTGTCTCATTCCAGAAATTGAAGTAATCAGCTTGATCCCCACCGGCGATAAAAATCGCCTCTGCATTGTTGATAATGGTCAAGACATTCGGATCAAAAGCACTTGATCGGTCTGGGAGCAGTAGCGTCGCTACCGAATTCATACTGACCAACGACTGGATATACGAGTTGTACGCTTCTGTACCTGTTGCGCGAAGAATTAAGAAATCGCCGCCAGTTCCAGAGGTAACCAAGTTTCCGAAACCATCCCTGGGATAGCTTTTCTGCCCCATCCATTGGAAGAGTCGATCGACATCTACCCCGCCGCCCATAAGCCCCAGACCGCCAGAGACTGAGCTTGCCAGGGAGTTGGCCGAAGAACCACTTCGCCAGTATTTAAAGGTCGGTTTTACCGATCCACCACCTCCACCCTTTGCCATCGGGGCGATGCGTGCACTAAACTCTGCATTGACCTGCTCAGTTACCCTTAAAACATCAGACTCCGTAAGCCTACCGTCACCATCGACATCCATCTTGTTATTCGAAGGTCGGAAGCCATGCATCGTGTCGATCATGGAAAGAGGGTCTAGGCAATCAAGTTGGCCATTGAAGTCGAAATCAAAATCTATTGCAAAAACAACTCTAGTGTCTAATTTCTCAAATCGTAGCTTCCGAACCATTTTTACACCTTACCTGATCAATGCCGACAAATGGAATTAACCGCTGAATGAAATTCAGGCCCTTCAGGAATAATTGTGGCTAGCAAGGATATACTACCGGTTTTTTTCGTACTCGTACTCGAAGCGGCCTAGTGTAGCGATTCAGCCCAGTAGTGCCCAAGTTACCTCGAACCGCTTCGATCAACCATCGGCAACGCAGCGGTTCAAACAGCCATCGAGTACGAGTACGAGTACCGCTTCGCTGAGTACGAGCACGAAGAAATCCGATGCGATGCACGAACGTTTCACCCACAATAATTCCTGAAGAACCGAAATTCATTCCCGCACGTTACAATCTATGACCTCTTGCACATCGAGGGTATCGTATCAATTTCAATTCCAATTAACAACCCAATTGAAATGTCGATCCCCGTCGTCTCAGCGACAATCTCGCGAATTTAGTTATTCTATTTACCTCAACCCAATAATCACTATTTTTCAAGACTGTTCAATGAACCAACCCACCATGAATCGACTTGTTTGTTTCGTTTTCACTTTGATTCTCAACTCCGTTGTTTGGTCCTCCGAGCCATTGGTGCTTTTTGAAGGAAAGGACTCTTTTGCACCTAAGCAACCTCAGGCGTGCATTGATTCCAACGGCACGGCGCACGTTGCCTTTGGAGTGGGAAACGATGTTTATCACTGCACCGTCCGAGACGATAAAATCTCCACGCCAAAGGTGGCGTTCCAAATCCCAAACATGTCGCTAGGGCTAAGACGCGGCCCAAGGATTGCTCGCTCGAATTCAAGCGTTGTGATCACCGCAATCGGTGGACTCGAAGGAAAAGGGAAGGATGGGGACATCCTCTGCTTTCGCTCCATGGACGAGGGGAAAACATGGATAGGGCCGAACCGAGTGAATGATGTTGAGGGATCCGCCCGAGAAGGTCTTCACGCAATGACCGCTTCAGAAGACGGAACGCTTTGGTGTGTTTGGCTAGACCTAAGAGATCGAGGAACCAAATTGTTTGTTTCCAAGTCGATCGATCAGGGGGCCACGTGGACCAAAAACGTGTTGGCTTATCGCTCCCCCAGTGGAAGTATTTGCGAGTGCTGTCACCCCTCGATTCTAGCTCAAGGTAGCTGGGTTCACATCCTCTTTCGAAACTCCCTCAAAGGGGATCGCGATATGTATCTTGCTTCGTCCAACGACCACGGCGAAACCTTTGGTCAGGCGATACGAATTGGTGATAAGAACTGGGCACTAAACGCATGCCCGATGGATGGTGGGATGCTGGCAGTCGACCATCGCGGCCAAATGCTGACTACTTACCGCCGCAGTCAAAACGTGTTCATCGCGGGAAACTCCACTCAAACCGAATCGATCGTAGGTATCGGTGAGCAACCCTGGATCGCAGGCACCGACGAGGGATTCTTCACCGTTTGGACTAGCAAGCGAGATGGCGACTTGATGCTCCTCAGACCTAAAACCACCGAGCCTGAGAAGCTTAGCGATAGCAGCAGCTTTCCAGTCGTTATTTCCGGAACTCAATCCAAGCCTCCTACTTATGTTCTCTGGGAAAAACGAGATGGCAATCGAATCGCGATCCTCGGACAACGGATTCAGTGAGCGATTTCAAAAATACCGACATTCGATAGCCTGTTCTGGGTCGCAGCAAGCAACGTTTGCAGAACCCAACTAAGCTTTTCTAGATCGGTTACTTTTTCAAACCGATGCACAGGACGTCTTTATCGTCTCGCAGGTATCCATAGCCGTTTGCGATCGTTAGTGCTTGCCTATTCTTTTCCAGGAGTTCGACTCGGCTGAGTTCCTGCATTCCCTTGCTGTCTGCTCGGGCGATCACCAACTCGCCTTCGATGGTCGTGATCCAAAATTTGCCATCGGCATAAACCACATTCCCCTTACCAAAACGACTCTTCTGCCAAACAGGTTTGCCTGTCTTGGCTTCGATGCAGGAAAAATGGCTCACTGGGCCTGCCGCTCCGACGTTGTCAAAACCATACAGATGATCATCCAAGAGAATCGATGTTTGCCACTCGTTTCGCATGACACTTTTTGAATCGAGCGATTTCCAACGCTCAGAGACTGAATAAGTCCCGCCTTGTTTCTTGATATCCAGAAGAACCGCTCCATGGTTTTCCCCAGATGAAATGAATACCCCACCATCGATCCAAACAGGGCTCGCTGTGTTGCAACCATAATCGGTTTCGAACGGATAGCTCCACAAGACTTTGCCGGTGTCGGGTTCAATCCCCACAAGTGCAGTTCCACCAAAACTAACCACCTGCTTGCTGCCGGCGATGTCCATCAAAACCGGCGAGGAATAGCCTGCGTGACCTGCCCCGCTCTTCCATAGCAATCGACCATCGCTTATGGCCAGCGCAACGACCATCGCATCCTCTGCACCAACTTGCACCACGACACGATCATCGATCACAAGCGGTGAACAGGACATTCCATACTCCGATGGCTTGGCAGACAACTCCTGCATAAGGTCTTTACGCCAAAGCTCCTTGCCCGTTGCAAGCTCAACGACCGTCAGTATTCCTTCACCCGAATAACCGATCACTTGGTTGCCTGCGATGGTGGGAGTAGCCCTAGGACCATCTCCCATGGGGTTCTTGTAAGCAGGTCCCATCGGTGACTTCCATCGAATCTTCCCTGTCGAAGCATCCAAGGCCACGAGCCACTGCTTGCCATCGGCATTCCAACTCGTGACTGCAATCTCACCTTGGACAACCACGGCCGACATTCCGACCCCACCTGCAACCCGCCAACGTACCGACGGTCCACCTGCCGGGAATGCTTCAATGAGCGATGCTTCGGCGGACTTGCCGTTTCTGTTTTTACCCAGAAACGCTGGCCAATCTTCCGCATGCGCCCGGGGAACGCCCGCTGCGAAAGGCACAAGGAGGATCGCAAGTGAGTGAATGAAGCGGAGGTTCATGATTGTTCCTTCCAACGATATAGTGGTTGCTCTATAAGACACCAAGGGCTTTCAAAACTCTTGGTTGTATCGTACTGAGAACCGGTTCGCCATAGCTTGCCAAACTTCCGAAAAGAAACGAAGCATCAATTAGCAGTCGCATCGAGTATCTTAAGCGACTACGATGATTGCTCGCGGCTTGTTGTGGCTTGGTCTGGACTCAAGCCCAAAGACGGCCCAGAAATCTCCATTCCTACTCCTGGCCATTCGAACTCCTGGCCATTCGAAATCCTGGATAGTGCCCATCATGAAATCCTTTGTCAAACACCCTAGATTCATTTCCCTGCTTGCATCGATCGGAATGCTTGGGCTATCCATCCAGGGTTCCCAAGCCGACGATTGGCCTCAGTGGAGAGGGCCCAGTCGCGACGGCCTCTGGAAGGAAACCGGTATCGTCGATGAACTTCCCCAAGGGCAATTGCCATATACTTGGTCTGTAGAAATCGGACCTGGATACTCCGGGCCCACCGTTTGGCAAGGACACGTCTATGTGATGGATAGACAGCCCAAGGACCGAGACGCAACCGAACGGATTCATTGCTTGGATTCCAAAACAGGAAAACCCCTTTGGGTTCTTGAGTATCCAGCCGAATATCGAATCAGCTACACCGCAGGTCCACGCGCCAGTGTGACGATCGATCAAGGAAAAGCTTACTGCGTTGGAGCCATGGGCCATTTCCATTGCTTGGATGCCACCAGCGGTGAAGTCCTTTGGAAAAAAGACCTGCAAAAAGAATACGAAATCCAAATGCCAATCTGGGGAATTGCCGCATCCCCACTGATCTACCAGAACCTTGTCATCCAGCAAGTCTGCGGTGCTGGCGATGCATGCATGGTCGCCTTTGATAAACTCAGCGGAAAAGAAATCTGGCGAGCCCTGAAAGATCGTGGCGCCTATGCTTCCCCGATTCTGATTCGCCAAGCCGACCAAGATGTGCTTGTATGCTGGACTGGCGATAGCCTATCAGGCCTGAATCCCAAGACCGGTGCTGTTGTTTGGGGACATCCATTTCCACCTTCTCGAATGCCCATCGGTGTCGGTGATCCAGTGGTGTCTGGGGAACAGCTTTTTGTGTCGTCCTTTTACGACGGCTCCCTGATGGTCCGTGTCCCAAAAGACAAAGCCACATCGGAAGTGATCTGGCGTGCCGTTGGACCCGACGAACAGCATACCAAGAGTCTTCATGCGATGATCGGAACCAGCATCGTCGACGAGGACCTTGTATTTGGTACCGATAGCTACGGAGAATTCCGTTGCTTGGATGCCAAAACAGGGGATCGGATTTGGGAAGACAACACAGCCGTCCCTCGCGCTCGCTGGGCGACGATCCACATGGTTCGACAAGCCGACCGCGTCTGGATGTTCAACGAACGGGGTGAATTGATGATTACCAAACTTTCCAAGCAAGGACTACAGATCCTGTCGCGAAGCAAGCTGATTGAACCGACTCGCGATCAACTAGGACAGCGAGGTGGCGTTTGCTGGTCCCATCCTGCCTTCGCCGAAAAAAGCATCTTTGCTCGAAACGATAAACAACTGGTGCGAGTCTCATTGGAAGCAAGCAGTACACAAGGCAACCAGTAACTACGGCCCCCCAGCAACTACAAAAGATTCTCGCTCAGAATCCACTGAGTCGCTTGCTACTTGCTTGCCGACGGAGTTGGGGGTTTCTCAAGTCCTTGCTTGCCAAGCGCTCGATAGTAAGCCCGAATCGCCTCTCCGAATTCCGGGTCCAGAAACTCTCGCTTCCCTTCAATCACTTGCTCGGCACGCTGCTCTCTCAGTTTCCCCCACTGAATCCCTTTGTCGATCATTACGTTGGGCAACGCTGAATTGCCAACCGGTTGACCTTCGGTCCGTCCCATATCATCAGGCTCAGAGGAACTCTCACTCGATGGCTTCTTGGCATTCTGACTACGCTGTTTGGCAGCATTTCTGTTAGCCAATCGCTGGCTCTGCAGTTGGGAAGCGATCTGATTGGCGGCATCCGCAAGCGCCTTGTCCGAACCGGATTTCTGTGAATTCGACGGATTGGAATCCTGAGGTTGGCCATCTTGCTGACTGTTGGGCTGGCCTTGCGGATTTGCTTGGGCATTCTGAGCATTCTGCGCATTGTTGTCTTGGGAATTCGGCGAGTTCGCTTTCTGCGATCCATCGGAATTAGCCAACTGCTCAGCGGCTAACTGCGAGTCCAGCGAATCCAACAACCTTGCCAGCTCTTTGGCCGATTGCGGGATCGCTTGGCTTAGAGTGCCTTGTGGCTGGGTGCCTTGTGGCTGAGTACCTTGTGGCTGAGTACCTTGTGGCTGAGTACCTTGTGGCTGAGTACCTTGTGGCTGAGTACCTTGTGGCTGTTCCATGGCTGACGAAATTCCAGAGAGTTCATTGGCCTGCTGAGCCAAACTCTGCTGCGCCTGGTTCAATGCGGCCAAGGGTGCTTCCGCATTGGGAGCTCTTTGTGGTTGGGGTGAACCGTTTTGACGAGCCTGCTGCAACTGATTGTTCATCTGATCCTTGGCCTGTTTGGCTGCCTGATCGATCTGATCCGATGCTCGATCGACGGTTCCCTTGACTTGTTGTTGGACTTGTTGTGCCTGCTGATTCAGCTGCTGACTTCCTTTTTGATTGTTGAGTCTCTCTTCATGCCTTGCGCTTCGTGCCAATTGATCGGCGACTTGATCGACCGTCTGCTCGACCCCTTGCTGAGTGGGTTCACCTTGCGCGAGCGCCTCGGCGGTAGGGGAGCGTTGGGGTGGTTGATTGACTTGACCTTGCAATCCTTGCAATTGGTTATTGAGTTGATCCAGTTGCTCTTTGGCTGCGTTGATTTGTTCGCGAGCTAAAGCGGCCATCGGATTAGGAGTGTCCAAGTTCGCACGTTGGGCTTGTTCGGTCCGCTGCTCCTGTTGCTTGGCGTTGTTGGCGATCTCCTGAGCAGCTTGAGCAAGTTGTTTTGCGGAGTTGGCTCGCTGCATCGCTTGGAAAGTTTCTCGGGTTTTCTGATCCATCTGTGCCTGCAATCCTGCATCCTCTGGCTTCTTTTGCAATGCTTCCAACGTCTTGTTGCGTTCGTTGTTTTTCTGCTGAAGCTCCTTGTCTCGGTTTTCAGATTCTTTGGCAAGTTGATTGGCGAGTTGTTCACGTCTTCGGGACATGTCCTTGGTCTGTCGGATCTGGTCGTCGCGCATGAGAGACTGGGACGATTGGGCTTCGGTCAGCTGAGCTTGCCGTTGCTTGTCTTCTTTAAAGTTGTTTTGGTCGACGAGTTGATTGAGGTTTGGGTTCATCGCTCCGAGTTGTTGCTGAGCTTTTTGAACCTCTTTGACCAGTTGGTCGGTTTTCTCCTGGAGCGACTTTTGCGAAGCGTTCGGATCGGCCGATTGTGCCTGCCTAGCTGCGTTTACAAGGGCATTGCTAACGGCCGCGACGTCCTTGCGGAGCTCTTGCTGATTGATGCGTTGGATAGGCGTTTGAGCCTTGTTAAGGACACTGGCTGCAAGGTTCTCAGCATTCTGCGCCAAGGCCTTCAACTGCTGGGCTTGAACTGCCTTGGAGTCCATGGTTTGGGCATCCGAGTTCTCAAGTTGCTGCGCTAGATTGGATTCGCGTTGGGAGGCGTTTTGGAGTTCTGCGGCTGCATCGCGAACGGTCTGCTTGGAGATGTCGGACAACTCGTTTTGCATCGGTTGGTTGCGGCGTAGTTCTGCTTCCAAGAGTTTGAGTAATTCTTCGGGAGAGTTCTTTGCCAGTTCGCTTAGCTGATCAGCTTTCTGGTAATTGTCCAGCAAATCCTTGGCCTGTGCGAGCATGTCGGCATTTTGATCCTTGCTGGGTGGCTGAGATTCAGAATTGTTTTGGGGGTTCGACGGAGCCTCTGGCTGATTGGGTTGGAGTTGGGACCGCGAGGCGTCTGCGGCTGCCAAGTTGCTAGGTTGGGGGTTGGCAAGGGCTTCTTCGACACGTTCAAAGTGCTTTGCGATGGTTTCGAAAGTTTCGGCAGCTTGCTGTTGCTTTTGAGCCGCTTCTTGGGCTGCTTGGGCAACGGCATTTGCATCCTGCGAATTATTCTGAGCATCGAGCAACTGCTGGTTGGCCTGTGCCATCGGCTCTTGAACTTGATCGATCGTATTCAAAGCGCGGTCGGAGTCTTTGGCTGCTTGCAACTGAGCGGCATTGAGAATGTCTTGCTTGGTCGCCATTTCCAGAAGAGCTTCTTGCAATTTCTCGATGCTTTGATCGACTTGTTCTTGCTCTTTGGCATTCTCTTGGGGCGACGTCTCTGGGTTTGTGGTTTTCTCCTGAAGTTCTTTGGTCTTTTGCGCGGCGAGCTGAGCGAGTTTAGAAACCGTGGGCGAAAATTGCGCGAGCAATTTTCTAGCAGCTTCGATCGTCGGCTGGGCCTCGGCAACAATGGCGTCGAAATCGCCGAGTAGCTCCTGCAATTCTGGAGCAGCATTGAGCATGGTTTCATTGTTTGCTGACCGCCGAGGATCCAATTTTTGGCGGATTGAATTGGCGATTGTCCCCCAGCGAAGCGCATTGAGTTTATCCGCGATGGGTCCTGGATAACCCGATTCTTTCATCCATGCGTGGGTCAAATCGCATCGATGGTTCATGCTGTCCCATTGCCTCAGGTGGCTCAATTTGCCTTCGGCGGTTTGCCAATCGTATTGTTCTTGCTTTCGAAGGGTATCGAGCACCAACCGCATGTCTTGCAATTCGTGCGCGGCTTCAAGAACTCGATAGGCTTGGGCGATCGACTTAAGGTCGTCTCGCATTTGAGTCCATTGTCCAGTCCCGGTAGGCAGATCCAACCAGTTCTCCACGAGGGTCGACCAGGCTCGACTGGCCAATCCCATGTCGCTTGGAAAGAGGGGGTCGACAGGTTTTCTTTGTAGATGAAAGTCGCGGCGATCGGTGATTTGGTCCGAACCCGGTAGGGTATGCGTGGTCAGTTCATCTAGGGTGGCGGATCTCAAGCGACCGAGGACTTCGCTGTCTAGGCTCGTATCGCTGGCCCATTCGGCAGTTTTCGAGAGTGTGTCGAGTGTCCTTTGGAGTGAATTCCCGACCCCTGAGCCTCGGAGGATCAGATCCCGGCGGACATCTGAGATATTCCAAAGCAGTCCACCATCGAGGTTGAAAGCCCAATGCTGACCGTTGAGCTCCACGTGAGAACGTTCGATGCGTTGACGTAGTTGCGCGAGGGCCTGAGGCGTTGGTTCGGCTTGAGCCAAGTCGCGAATCTCTTGGCGACTTTGGTCGAGGAATCGGATCAAGTTTTTGGATTGATCCCGAAGGTTTTGTGCCAAGTACGGATCCATCTTGGAGGCAAGTTGCATCGCACCTTCGATGTATTGATCTGCGATCGTCTGAGTACGGGCTAGGCCTACAAAATCCAATTTGTCGGCTTTGGCGAGTTGGTTGCGCTGATGATCCCGCAGCACCATCAGATCCTTGGTCATCGCCGTAAGGTATTCGTGGCCAAGCAATTGCTTATAGATTTCACTGAGTCGAGCCGTGCTTCCTTCGGCATCATCCAGCGCTGCGATGGATCGATCGATCTGCTGCTGGAGTAACTGAGCGAGCTTGTCAGGTACCATGGCCCCCTTGCCCGCAACCTCCATAGGAGTCCAAGCTTCCACATTGGCTGCCAATGCGACCGACGTCGCATGCTCTCGCTGCAATTTCGAAACGGCACGAAGTACAAACTCTGTTTCGCTCTGATCGAGTGGACGTGGCAATTTCGAAACCAACTGAGTTGCTAGAGCTCGTATCCGATCCGATAGCTTGATCCACTCCGAAGTAAACTCCTTTAACTCTTGCGAAATATTTCGTCGGGTAGGCTCATCGAGTTTTGGGTCCTTGAGCTGGAGCATCTTGGGTCGCACAACGGCTCGCTGGGTGCGGACTAGATCTGCGAGTTTTTGGAGGTCTGGCCCTAGCACAGATCGAAAGTACAAAGCTTGGTGTCGATTCCGATCGAAATCTTCGGATGCCAAACTCAGTTGGATAGGAATGGAATAACCGACATGGCCTGCTGAGTCCGTAGCAGCCATGCGCACTGCGATGACATCACCAGAGCTGAGCGACTCCGAGAGCAAATCCCAGCTCCAAAGAGCTGTTGATCGTGTGGGATCGGCGATGCCGTCCAACGGGGTCCAAGTCACCAGCCCGCTCAAGAAGCTTGCTTGTTTGTCGCTTGCCTTGGTCAACTCTGCGGGAAGATTGAGGGATTTGTAGGGTTGTCGATTTACCGAGATCTCTTGACGCAGCGAAGCGTTGGGTAGATCGTCTGCGACGGCTGCAGCGAGCTTGACAAATTCGTGGGGTGAAACGATCCACATTTGGTTGGGGCTAGGCATCGCTTCCATGAGCGTTTGATCACCGACCATCCAAGAAACGTTTGGCGATTGGTCGTCGATCACATCGATTTCATAGAAGGGGCTGAAGGTGTTTTCAATTGGAGCTTCGGCTCCGGAAACTTCAGCAACAAGTTTCACTTGGTATCGCAGGTCTCTTTCAGCCGGGACATCGATGATCCATCTCTTGGATGGGTTGTCATAGTGCATCGGTAGCGTCTGTTTTTCTCCCGAGTCAAGATCATCGATACTCAAGCTTGCCGAGGTCAGAGGCATTGAGGGTTCAATCGCGATTTGCAGCTTCGAGCCACTGAGCAATCTCGCATCGCCTCGATCGCTGGAACGACTGGCTTTTGGGACTTTGGTGTATTCGGGAAAATCGATGATTTGATGGAATCGAGCAACTTTGGGGCGTGGGGTTGTGGTGAGTTTGCGATAAGCGCTGACCGCATCGCCTGAGACGAATCTGTATTCAAGAGCTTCATTGCTCAGAGCCACCGCTGTAGCAAACATTAGCGGTTCGTGTTGAACGAGGTTCATCGGTAATCGCTCGGGAGTTGCGTAGCGTCCTTTGGATGCGAGCCGTGTTTCCAAATAAGCATCTTGCGTAGGGGCTCCTTGGACCTGGATCTCGAACGAAACGCTTTGGTTCTCGGGAACAGTCGATGGGCTTTGCGCTGGACTCAGGACTAGGATTTTGGACTTTGACGGCCTTTGAATGTCCATGAACGGCAAAAATGCTCGCGCAAAGCGGGTTGGCATCTCCATACCTGGCAAACCGCATAAAGCGATTACAAATCCAATTGCGCCAAGGGCAGATAGAACGACTCGGCGAACCAGGGACCAAGGAAGCATCTTTGGAATCGAAAGTCCTTGAAGTTGCTGGGCGACATTGCGTTGTATGGCCGCGAGGAACTCAGGACTGAAGTGCCTTTTTTCGATCGGCGTGCGATCGAGCTCCAGGGCCGAAAGGAGACTCTCATTGAGTTCGGGGCTTGCATGTTCAACATGCTTTGCCAACTGAATCGGATCCTCTTTGCGCCACCATCGCGCGATCCCGTACCATAGTCCGACTCCGATGCTCAAGGCGTACATGCCAAGACTCAGCGCATAGCGAGTGGGATCATCAATCATGCGCAGTGTATCGAGCAGGACGATGATCGATGCGCAGGCGATCATGCACAAGATGGCGACAGAAAGACCTTGCACCAACAAGACCAAAGCCTGTCTGATTCCAAACCTACGCACCCAAGCATGGATTTCCTGCCGATGGGTATCGGGAATATTGGAGGTGGCCCCAGAACGATTGGCCCCTGGTTGATCAATGCCAGAGATGGTTGTACTCATTAGATTAACCCTGCACGTTTCCTTAAGTACCATTCGATGGCCAAGAGTGTCATCACGGCTAAAAACCATGGATAACTCTGCCACAACAACGTCCTAGATTGCTCGATTTTACCGGTTCTGAGCCCCCGCAATGACTCGTTGACTCGATCGGCTTGCGATTGGTCGTAATATTTACCCCCAGTGGTTTTTGCGATTTGCTCCAGAAGCGATCGATTGGAAGCCAGCACTTCCATCTCCAAATCCTCAGGAGGATGGACCAAAAACTCCGTTTCCAAATCAAGCGCTTCGGTCGGCATCCCGGGGACTTCCAAACGGACTTGGTAGCGTCCTGAAAGCAATCCCGTAGCAAGTCCCGTGACCATACCTGTTCCTTCGGCCTCTTCGACAAGCGGCATCGATTGGATCCTTACTCCATTTTGCTCGATGACGGCCAAGGCTTTGGCACCCGATAGTGGTTCCTGCTGAGCATTTCTGAGACGAGCTCGGATCGGTATGGGTTTACCAAAATCGTACACTCTGTCCCCGGCGTCCAGACCTACATAATCGTTCTGAATCGCATACGGTGGTTGCATGCACCACTGGGCAAGTTGGTTCCAGAAGCGTTGATGATACAAATCCGCGACGTTGTATCGCCATCTCCAGGTTTCATCGTTGGCCACATACACGACTCGACCTTGACCGCTGCGCCGAGTGACGATCATCGGATACTGCTGGTTATCGCTTTTTCCGCTGACCATCACTTGCGCACCTGGCGCGCTGCGCACCCGTCGGGCGGTTCTGGGGGCGGGGAAAGCTTCCCAAAGACGTCGGTTCTCAAGGGTGTCTTGTTCAAAGGCAAATGCCCTTTGCTCGACGGCATCGAGTTCCAAGTTGAGCGAAGCGACTGTCAAGGGTGCTGTTTCATTGTCGATGAACGAAACCGGTAGCCAGTCGACTTCTTTGTTTGAGAGAACCCCCAGGGGTTTGTCACGACCGCTATCGATGAGGATCAACCCTCCACCTAGATCGGCGATGTAATCGGCAAGCCATCGAAGCTGCGTGTCATTCATCCCTGAGAGGCTATCGGCGGCCATGACAATCAGATCCAGGTCGATCAGATCTTCACGCGTTTTTGGAAACGGATTCGACTGGTATTCATCCGGCCCGAGGATGGATTTAAGATCCCAGGCGCTATCGCGACCAAAGGCGTTTTTTACATACCGGGATTCCCAACGACCTCGCTGGTCCATCACCAAGACTCGGATCTTTCGAATGATACCCCAGAGCGATGAATCAAACGTATCATTGATTTGCGAGGCATCTTGGCCGTCATAAATCACCTCGAATTGCAGATCCAGCGGCGTGGCCTTGGATCGCGATGCGGATTCCTGGCTAGAAAACAACTTCTCTCCAGGAATTCGATACTCGATGGTTCGACTGGCGGCCCCATCGGATTCCAGCGTTTTGCTCCAAAGGACTTGTCCTTGGGTCCCTGATCGAATTTCGATGCGGTATTGACGACCCGCTGGAATCCGTTGTTTGATCGTCGCTGTGCCTTGGAAGGAATCGGATCGAAACAAACTCCGCGAATGCTCGACGGCCAAGATCCCAAGGTCGTTGGGCTCTGCCTCTTGCCCATAGCCGATCGCAAACACCGGAATTGAGGCTTGTGCAAAACGCTCTGCCACCGAACTTGGCGATTCCCCAGAATTGCTCTGCCCATCGGACAGCAGAAGAACGGCTGAATAGGGCCTCTGGGATGCATTCGAGGGTTCACTCAGGCTCGTTGCGCTGCTGCCCGAGCGGATCACCCCCGATAGCGCTTCTCCTATTGCTGTTTTCGTACCGCTTGGTGAAAGCTCCAATCTTGTCGGTTTGGTGGAGCGATCCACGATGGAATCCCACGTGGATTGTTTGGTAGTTGGTTCGCTTCCACTGTTTTCATCGGAAAAAGGAAAGAGTCTTAGGTGAAACTCCGTGCGTTGCTTGTCGAGCCATCCGAGCTCTTTCTCCGAGGTGCTGTTTAGCCACTGCATGGCACGCTCTAGTCGACTGCTTTGCTCTGTCTCGGAATCCTTGAGCTCCATGCTTGCGGAGGTATCGACGAGCACTGCGATGCGGCTGAGTTCGCCGGAGACCCACTCTCGCACCCAAGCCGGACCAGCGAGCATCCATAGGATTGCCCCCAAGGCGAGGGCTCGAAGTGTCGGTAATAGCCAATGGAATGGGGCCCGTGCGTATTTAGACTCCTTGAAATACCACCACCAAACCAATCCCATGAGTGCAAGCGACAGCGGAATCATCAGCCAAACTGGCAGCAGTCCGTTGAATTCGAATCGGTTCATGCCGCACCTCGTCTTCCCAAAGAATCAGCCGTGCTTGGAACCGATGCTGCCTTGGAACTAGAGGTCCTAGGTGAGAGAGACTGCTGAAGAAACATTTCTGCAAAAAACATGACCAGCAGCCCAAGCCAAAACCAAGTCCATAGTTCTTTGCCGGTGGAGTTGGACCGTTCTTGATCTAGCCAATGATCTGCATCGCCATGGACGCCTGCCGATGCGGATTTGGCAATCGAATCGAGTTCCTCTGGAGCCAGCAGTGTCGGGGTGAGTTCCTGCTTGCGATCGTTGACCGATAACGAAAAACCATGATACCAACGCTTATCTCCCGACATCGCTTGACCAATCCCTTCTAATCTTGCACTACCTAGTTGGATCGGTTTATTGGGTTCACGGAGCGGGGATGCTTCCGCGTCCACTTCTTGAGTTGCTACCCCTGGTAGCTGAACGGAAAGCTTGTTCGCATCGGGCTTAAGCAGATCCGCATGGTTTTCGACCCAAGTTTCTCCCAAGGGAGTTTCTTGCCAACCCGAAGGCCAGCGAAGCGAGGTCGTCATGATCCGTTGAACCAAGGGGAGGAAGACCGGCAGGGCTGGTAGGTTGCTGTCATCGTCGTCGCAACTGCTGGTCATCCAAAAACAACGTCCTGCTCCCAAGGGCAGACTGAGCAAGAATGGTTGATCATCTTCAAAGGCGACGGAAACAACGGGTGAAACATCCGCCGATTGGTCAAGTTGGATGCTATGGCGTGCGCTGAAGCGGGCAGAGCCGAGTGAATCCAGCGATGCTTTGGATAATTCAAAAGCGGGGCTGGCCGTGGGTTTGATCGATCCTTCCCAGGGGCTTCGAGCGCTTAAAGTTCCAATTCGCAGACCACCCTGGGCGATGCTCTCCCAAGCGTTGATCTTGTCGATTTGAACTTTGTCCCCCAAGCAAAACAGCAGTCCGCCCCCTCGTTCGCAGAAGGCTCGTAGCCACTTTCTCTGGTCTGGATTCAAGTCAGCAACATTGCAACAAACGACGGCTTGCACCTCTTTGAGCATCGCTTCGTTCCAAGCGCCCGGATCGATGACCGAAGTGGTAAATAGATCCCCTGGTTCCCCTCGTAGCAGTGAGAAAGGGGTCAGAGCCAAGCGTAGAAAGTCCGATTCGCTTTGCATGGCTTCGCGTTTGCGATCTCCATCGATGATCAGGACTTTGGCGGGCTCTCGAACTCGGATCGCTTTGGTGATCGTGTGATCCAGCGGATTGTCGTCTTGGTGATCTGCGAAAACTTCAATGAGCGTGTCCTCTGCTTTGGTCGGAGACCAAGCAAACCGGACGCTCGTGGTGGAATTAGCACCGATCGATACGGTTTGCCGCTCGATTTCTTTGAGTCCTTCCATCAATACCACAGGAACCACAGCGGGCTCTTGCGAGTCATTCTGAAGCGACGCAATGATCGCCATCTTTCCTTGCGGAGCAACTTGGGAGGGGATCGACTCGACCCAGAGCATCGATACGTTAGATTGGTTGGTGCCAGCAACGCTGGGAGTTGCTTTCAGGAAACTCCATCCAATTGGAACGCTGCGATTAGACAACTGCTTGGCAATGTCTTGCGAAAGATCCAGCTGAGCGGATTTCCATTCCGAAGCTTGGAAATCCGAAACCAGGAGCAGATGACGCCGAGGGTTGGAGCTTTTATCGAGCCAATTGGCTGCTTCGCGAGTCCCTTGAGCCAGATCGAGTCTGCCGGACGTTTCGCTTCGGTCGTTGAGTGACATCAGGCGTTTTGTAAGTTCGCTGGGCTGATGCTGGTCCCAGATCTCGATAGGTTTTCCACCCAGGAGGACCGCTGCGTCAGATCCTGCGGGCAAGTCTTCGAGAATCTTCTGGATTTCCATGATGGCTTGCTGGAGTCGAGTTCTCTTTTCACCCACACGACCTGCTGGTTGGTGGAGGCTCTGCATCGAAAGAGAATCATCTAGCAGTACAGCAAGACTCATCGGAGTCGAGCCCGAGTTGTCTTTCCAAGACTGAAGCAGCGGTCTTGCCATCGCAAGTGCAAGCAGTATCGGGATCAGGCATCGAATCAGCAGCAGCAAGAGTTGTTTCCACTGGACGCGTCGGGAGTTTACTTTCACCGACGAATCCAGAAACTGCATCGCCCCCCAATCGATCGTCAGATATTTACTGCGGTTGAGCAGGTGGATGATCAGCGGGACGGTAAAGGCTGTGGCACCGAATGCCAGCAGCGCGTTGAGAAACGTCATGCTTGCCCCCGATGCGCGATGTAAGTTGCCAATACCGAGCTAAATGGCTCCGACGTTCGGATCGGGATCCAGTCGATGCGATTCTGTTTGCAACCGTTGCGGATTGCGTCTTGATGGGCATTGAAATTGGATAAATAGGTTTGCCGTAACGAGATCGGGTCCACCAGCAACTGCTGCTCCTTGAGTTCCAAGGAGCGAAAGAGTGTCCTGTTCTGAAAAGGAAAATCAACTTCGTCATCATCCATGATCTGAAAGAGCAAAATCTCTTGATAGTTGGCTCGAAGCATCGAAAGGCTCTTGAACAGAGTCTCTGGATTCCCAAAGCAATCCGACAAGACCATCACAAAGCCACGCTTTCGACAGATGCTCAGCAACTGATGCAAAACCGTTCCAAGATCGGTCTCTCCTTGGCAAGTCGATCCGGCAAGGGTTTCTATGCAAACTCTCAAATGGTTGGGACGCGAACGTGGTGGGATATGCTTGCGTATTGCGGTATCGAACGTGACCAGTCCCACAGAGTCTTGCTGAGAAACAAGCAAATAAGCCAAACAGGAGGCCAGGCGAATCGCGTAATCATGCTTGGTCAGTTGCTTGGACCGAGATCCGCTGTAGTTCATCGAACCACTCTGATCGACGACCAAGGTGGCTCGGACATTGGTTTCATCTTCGTACTGACGGATATAAAGGCGATCCGTTTTGCCAAAGAGCTTCCAATCGATCGAGCGGATCTCATCACCATGCACGTACGGTCGGTGCTCTTTGAAATCGACGCTGGCTCCGATATGCCGAGAGCGATGGATCCCTCCAGTAACACCTTCGACGACATCCCGAGCCAGCAGCTGCAGGGCAGAGACCTTCTCGATATCGGTGGGCTTGAGCCAACGGAACAGAGGATTCGAACTCACGTAGGATCTCGTCGAGTAGAAAACAAAGACGGCTGGCTCTCTGGAGCCAAAGCCGATCTATCAGGTGGGAATTAAGTCGCTTTATGATACCATCTTGCTGAGGGTATTTCGACAAAACTCACCCAAGGAGCCGGGAAAATTGCCCCTGTTGCACTCTAGGGTAACCCCAGCGAATCCAGATTAAGTCGATAGAGAATCTGGTTGTAATCGTATCGTGGAGTTGGATTCTGATTCCCTGAAAACGTCGTTGTGTAAGTCCCCTCGAAATAGAGAGTTCTGCCCGGATCGGTCCCAAACACAGGATGGATCATCGGGTTGTAGAAGGAATATTGATCGTGCGAAGCCACTTTGACGGCCTTGGTCCAGGGCCCTTCGAGGTTGCTTGATTCCGAATACCAGATTTCTCCGAGCAGGGACTTCTTACCCCCTTTTTCGGTAAAGATCATCGACCACGCGTTTCGGTAAGGGTTCCAAAGTACAGACCCGTTGTGAATTTGGACTTCACGCATCGACTCAGCATCGAGCAGCCGGTATCGACGTTCGGAGTCCTTCAAAAGTTTTTCTCGAACGAGTGTGGCTTCTTGGGATTGAGTAAGTGGCGGGGTATCGCGTCGCCATCGATAGATCAGCGTTCCATCGGGCTGGCGATCGAGCTTACGCTGCTCAAACGTAGTACCATCCTCAAGGCATGTGAATCCTTGGTACTGAGTCGGATCCAAGTAGGACTGCTCGGTCGCCAAAACGCGGATATTCGGAAATGGTCCGCACAGATACACGTGCGTTATCTGCTCCGTTGGCTCGGTCCATTCCAACGTGTGGACTTGAGAGGCTGGGAATAGCTTGGGAGGCTGATCAAATTCTGCGGCTTGGTCAAAGCGATTTGCAAGCTGGTTCCATCGTACAAATCCCCATCGATAAGCCTTGAGCCCCTTTCGGATTTTTACGTAGTTGGCAAGCATGGTATTTTTGCCGTTAGAGTCTTTAACGACCACAAGACCGCTGATCCATGTGGGGCCCTCACCGGGCATTTGAGCCATCGGTCGGATGCGATGCTGGTTGTCTCGAAAGTAATCGTACACAGGTGGCTGAGTATCGATACTGGGGTAAGCCACATCGGTCGTAGCACCCGTCATGTGGAAACTTCCTCCAAGGGGATGATGGATGGCTTGGGTATCCCCCCAAAACCAATATCTTTTTTGATCGAGCACTGCGGTTAGAACACTATCGCATCCGACGGGGTATTCAAAATCAATCGCGTTGTGCGAATGATCGACTGTGCAAGTCATGTCGATTCCAAGCTTCTTGGAGTGAACATAGCGACCCAATCCGGTCGTTCGATAGAGTCGCTCTGCGGGTTGCACTCGCTTGAGTTCGATTTGGTATCGGTCGCCGGCAGCACACAGGATGGTTTTTCCTGCATAACCAAAACCATCCTTGGGGAATTCGTAACCATGCGCACGAATATCAAAAAAGACTCGGGAGTTGAGCAACTCAGGCTCATCGATTGCGATCCAGCCCAAGTTATCGGAAACCAATTTCAGATGATGAACGGTTTGGATTTCCACAAGGGGGATGGGCCGTTTGGTTTGTTCATCGATGAACTGAATCCCGAATGGTTCTTGGGCTTGGACCTGCATGCACAAGGCTATCGCTGGCAATAACCAGACGATGGGACTGGACATACCGGCGTTAAGTAGCCGAGTAAGGGTAGCCAAAGGTTTTTGCGACAGCTTCGTTGGTGACTTTTCCTCGGTGGACATTGAGTGCTTCTCGAAGCGGCTTGGAGGATAAGATGGCGGGTTCGATACCTTGTTGTGCAAGTTGTACGACCCATGGAAGGGTGACGTTGCAAAGAGCAAACGTGCTGGTACGGCCTACGGCTCCAGGCATATTGGTCACGCAGTAGTGGAGGACTTCATCGACGATGTAAGTCGGATTGCGGTGCGTGGTCGGTTTGCTGGTCTCGACGCATCCGCCTTGATCGATCGCGACATCGATAATAACACTCCCAGGTTTCATGAGCTTGAGATCTTCACGGCGAACCAGATAAGGAGCTTTGGCACCCGGGATCAAAACCGAGCCGATGACCAGATCTGCAAGTTTGAGCTGTTCTCGGACGTTGTAGCGATCGGAGTAGATGACATTGACGTTCGGTGGCATGACGTCATCGAGGTAGCGCATACGGTCCAAGTTGACATCGAGGATGTTGACGTCGGCGCGGAAACCAGCGGCGATGCGAGCTGCGTTGGCACCGACGACTCCACCTCCCAAAACCGTGATGTGCGCAGGTGGCACTCCTGGGACCCCACCTAGAAGGATCCCTCGACCCATTTGAGGCTTTTCTAGGTACTTAGCACCTTCCTGGATACTCATTCGACCTGCGACTTCGCTCATCGGTGTGAGCAGGGGCAAACGACCTTGGGCGTCGCGCAGGGTCTCGTAGGCCAAGCATGTTGCTCCGGTATCGATCATGGCTTGGGTAAGCCCTCGATCGGCGGCAAAATGAAAATAGGTAAAAAGGGTTTGATTTTTTCGAATCAAAGGGAATTCAGCAGCTTGAGGCTCTTTGACTTTGACGATCAGGTCGGCTTGATCAAAGACTTCTTTGCCTGTTTTGACCAACGTCGCTCCGGCTTGTTCGTAGGCTTCGTCTGCTAGACCAGAACCCAGCCCGGCTCCTTCTTGGACGATCACTGAGTGGCCGCGAGAAACAAGTTCTTCGACTCCCACGGGGAGCATTGCAACGCGATACTCATCTTCTTTGATTTCTTTTGGAACGCCGACGATCATGGGTGGGAGTGCTTCGGGGATGGAGTAAGATAGTATGCAGCTTTAAACGCCCTTTAGTGTACCGTTTTGGCAACCAGTCCGCCATCCAACCCCTCCGCGATCCCATCAGGATCTCCCCTGAGCCTCTCCCTTGCTGCCGAAGAATTGTCGCGATGCATGAGAACCAAACCACTTCCCAACTGAGCCCATCGGCGCAGAGACTTTCGCCTCCGAAAAGCTTCTTCGGGATTCTGTCCTATTTAGGCCCAGGATTGATCATCGCTGCGAGCATTGTTGGCAGTGGCGAGTTGATCGCCACGACGCTCACCGGGGCCCGTGGTGGACTGAGTTTGCTTTGGCTGATCATCTTGGGCTGTGTGGTCAAAGTCTTTGCGCAGATCGAAATTGGACGTTTTACGGTTTCGACTGGAGTGCCCACGCTCTCGGCCCTCAATACCGTTCCTGGACCGAAAGTCCCAGGTCGAGGCAACTGGCTGGTTTGGTACTGGTTCTTTATGTGGTTTTGTAGCATTGGCCAACTCGGAGGCATTGTTGGCAGTGTGGGCCAAGTCCTCTCGATCGTCCAACCGCTGACGACCCAAGGAGCCGATTACCGGACGATCGGCAACCTGGAAACTCAAATCAAACTCGCATCGGTCAAATCACGGTCGGCTACCGAGCAAGAAAAACAGGCGATGGCCCTGGAGGCTAAAACTTTTGAGAAGCAACTCGAAGACCTCAAACGCGATTACTTGGTCAAATACGCTTCGAGAACACAAAATGCTCAAAACCAAGAAGAGTTGGTTTCATCGATGAGCGTCGCTGGGCTACCAAGACCCATGGATGATCGTTATTGGGCCGTACCCGTTGCGATCATCACCGCGGCGCTTCTGTTCTACGGTGGCTATTCGCTGGTCCAATCGGCTTCCACAGCCATGGTGGCTGTCTTTACCTTAGTAACCCTTGCGACGGTCCTTGGATTGCAAGCCAAGCCGGATTGGTCGATCAGTGCCAGCGAATGGTTGCAGGGACTTTCTTTTGGCTTGCCTGAAGGTGACACATTCAAAGCGCTGACCACGGCGCTTGCCACCGTTGGGATCATCGGTGTAGGAGCCGCTGAGTTGATTCAATACCCCTACTGGTGTCTGGAAAAAGGGTATGCCAAACACACAGGTCCAGACGATGGTAGCAGCGCTTGGCTCGAAGGTGCCCGAGGCTGGCTCAAAGTGATGCACTACGACATCTGGGTCTCGATGCTAATTTACACCACAGCCACAATCGGCTTTTTTGTTTTAGGTGCAGGGATCCTGCATCGATCAGGGATTCAACCCGAGGAGTCGAAACTGATCCAGACACTCTCGGCCATGTACGAACCGGTGCTCGGTAGCTGGGCACCACCGATTTACTTGCTCGGTGCGTTCATGGTCCTGTACTCGACGTTCTATGTTGCCAATGCGAGCCATGCTCGGACATTTAGCGATGGACTCAGCGTACTGAACCTGATCTCTAGCGAGGAATCAACTCAGGCCAGGATGGTCAAAACCTTAAGTGCGCTTTTCCCGATGCTCTGCCTGCTGGTCTATTGGGTCTTACCAAGTCCAGCTTGGCTGGTCCTCATCAGCGGTTCGGCTCAAGCCGTCATGTTACCGATGCTGGGTTTTGCCGCTTTGTATTTTCGCTACTACAAAACGCGTCGTGAATTGCACGGTTCGAAATGGATCGAAATCGGGCTGTGGATCAGCGTGGCCCTACTGTTTGTGATCGGCCTGACGAACCTCTACTTGGAAGTACGCAAATTCTTCAAGTAGCTGCTTGGTGGCTATGGAGCCTCAGGTCTGCAACTGATGGAAAAAGACCTTGTCGCCAGGCAAGCTTGATTGGGCCAGTTCCATCAGATGCTCATGGTGGGTAAAGAAAATCACTTGAGTTTGATCCGAGAGCCTGACTAGTTGCTTTAACGTCTGGATCGATCTTTGATCGTCAAAGTGAACCAGGATATCATCGACGATCAATGGAATCGGCTCATGCACTGTATTCCATTGCTGCAGGCTGGCCAATCGCAGCGCCAAGTACAACTGGTCGCGGGTTCCGTCGCTCATCTGCTCGACGGACACCTCCGAGCCAGGACCATCCTCAGCTCGCTTGCCCACCAGCAAGTGCTTGCCGTCGTCATCGAGCGAGACCTCGATTCCTCGGAACCGACCCGATGTCATGTCGCGAAACGATTCACTGGCCAATTTTAAGATCGGATCTTCATTGGCCGATCGATAGCGATCAATACCTGCTGTCAACGCCGCAGACGCCAGCCTGAGTATCGCCAATTCCTGAACCGATTCTTCGATCAAAACACCTATGCCGCTTGCTTGACTTGCCAGCATCGATGCTTTACCTCCGGTATCGAGATTTTGATAATCC
>JAGWZB010000283.1 GCA_018969045.1 Planctomycetota bacterium
TTTGTTCGTGATGAGCGTGGAGCCACCATGCTTGAGTACGGATTGCTCGTAGGTCTCATTGCGATTGTTGCGATTGCTGCGATCGGAGCCTTGGGTGGTAGCCTGAGCACGTTCTTCACCGACACGACCGCAGAACTCAACAAGGTCTAGTGAAGGTGGCGATGATGAGTGCTGAGTCTGCTGGAGAAAGATCTAGACGCGGAGCTGTCTCGTTAGAGTTCGGCTTAGTGGTTCCTCTTTTTGTTGCAATTGTCTCAGCGATCTTCGTCGGCGGCATAAGGATTTATCAGACGCAGCAATATGCAGCGATGGCAAAGTTCCTAGTTCGCAAGGCCATCGTGCATGGACAAAATGCGGAGAAGTTAGGCCCTTGGGGGCCTACAACCATCACTGGTGCAGTTGGAGATGGAACGCCGGTTGGTAGCTTGATGGCCTTCAAGTTCAACAACAACCAGCCGATGGCCGTCTACTACCGATTGACTTGGCCTGACGGAGGCAACAATGGATTATTGGGCCACCGTGTTTCGGTGACGGTTGCATCGTGGAATTTATCAGGCGGAGCAACCTCCACACCTTCGACCTCTACGGGTAGTGGAGGTGGCCTGCTTGGGTACACATCGAGTGTGACGATGAGCATCGCGCATTAAGGATTTCGGAGATCAAGATGAAGCGGCATAGTAAGTGGCAAAGCGAGAATCGATCGACCAGCAGTCGCATCCGTAGAGGTGTGCATCGACGAGGAGCTTACTTTGCATTGTTTACTGCTAGCATGACCTTGTTTCTTGGAGTTTTGGCGTTGGTGTATGACTTGGCCTTGCTCAATCATGGATGGCGTCATTGTCAGAACGCTGCAGATGCAGCGGCATTGGCGGGGGGCAAGAAGCTTATCGAAGGCAATCAGTCTGGGGCTTCGACGAGCAAAGCTTTGGAATATCTTGCGACGCTGAATCATACAGATTCTACTTCAGCAGATATTCACTCGCCACCTGCATCTGGACCGTACAAGGATGTTCAGGGCTACATCGAGGTGGTCGCTCGAAAGCGAGTAAAGACATGGTTTCTGCGATTTTCCCTTTTTGGGGAGCCGTCTGTCGAGGTCAAGGCACGAGCCGTTGCGGGTGCAGAAGCCTTTTTGCCAGAGGATGGCGTGATCGCATTGAATCCCATGGCAGTCCCTGGGTTAACTGTCGGAGGATCATCGGCATTGAAGGTCAATGGTCGAATCGTGGTAAATTCCGAAGGTGGTGGAGTGGACGAGTTTGGTAATCCTGTTAACAACGGCAACAATGGTGTTGCGATGTCTGGTGGGGCGACCAACTCGGACAAGGGGGTCTATGCTCGGGTAATTGACAGTGTCGGTGGGGTGGATAACTATTTGGTCTTCAAGCCTTATGTTTTAGGAGAAGCAAGCCCGCTTCATACAAAAGTTCCTACTGAACCCGATCCGTATTTGAACGTCGTCACACCGACGGCTAGCAATGGTGTTGATACAAGGTTCCGAGGCAACGTGTCGGTCACGAATAATAACGCGACTGGTTTGACCAGCGACACAGGAAAGCAAAACCGAAAAACAACCAAGACGGAAGTGATTGCGAATGGACTTTATACGGTACCTTCGGGCGTCGTGGTGTTGCACCCGGGCATTTACGAGAGCATTTCTATTACTGGGGGAACCGTCTACTTTATACCAGGGATCTACGTTCTGAAGGCGAACAAAGCCAATCAAGACATCTTGAAGATGACTGGGGGTACCATTTACGCCAATGGGTTGATGTTCTACAACACAGGTGCCAACTACAATTCCTCGACGGGGGCTCCTGATATGTACGATTTAGGGACAACACCTCCGACTGCTGCGACGACCCTTTTTGGGAGTACGGCGATCAACACCTCTTTTTCGACAACGCCTATCAACACGTCGATTTATAATTATGCGGCGATGTATACTGGAGCCAAGGCGGTAGCGAAGGATTTCAATGGGATGATGTTTTACCAGCGTCGGCACAATACCCAAGTATTGAAAATTACTGGGAACACATCTTCGACGAGCTTGACAGGAACGTTCTATGGCAAGTGGATGCCACTGGATATTTCGGGGCAAGGAAAGTACGACGCGCAGTTTGTGATTTCCAATATGTCGGTTTCAGGTAGTGGTACAGTCGAGGTCACTGCTGGTAACAATGCCCCAAAAGCGATGGGCAAGTCTGTGTTTCTAGTTGAGTAACTACTGAGAAGAAAATGACTGAATGAATTCAGAACTCTTTGTTGGAGCGTCTCGGTCTTGGATCTTGATCGTATTGGTTTTGCTTGTCGCGATCAACGATCTAAGGCACTATCGGATTTCGAATTATTCGGTGGTTGCGACTTTGTTAGCGGGTTTGTTTTGGAGCAGTTTTTTTGGCCATCTCAGCGGGTTTATTCAAAGTCTCTTGGGAGTCTTGGTTGGGTTCCTGCTGTTGATTCTTTTGTATGGCATGGGCGGGGTGACGGCCGGAGATGTTAAGTGGTTAGCTGCACTGGGTGCGTGGTATGGTCCCAAAGGAGTCCTGGGTGTTTTTCTTGCCAGCGGCGGGATTCTTGGAATACTCTCGCTAGGGTGGATGGTGTATGGATCGCTCTATCCCCTGAAGCCTGAAAGGGAGTCTTCGCCTCCACCATTGGAAATTGATCGTGTGTATCAATCGTCGCATCGACGGCGTTGGATGATACCTTACGCACTTCCCATCGCTTTAGGAGTCTTGCTCATCGAGTTGAGTCGCATCCTCATCGCTGGCCAAAGTGGTTGATGGTTACTTTGCTGACGTGTAAGAGGCTTGTAAGACATCCTGGGTCTTTTTGGCTGCAACTGAGCCTTCGTCACCCTGCGCGGCATGTTCAATCCAATAGGAAGCAGATTGGACATCGCCCTCCATGAGCAATACATGACCAATATTTGCCCATGCTTGTTGCGGCGTACAGCCTGACTGAATAAAGCTGTTTACCGCAGGTTCGAATTGGCGTGCGCGAGCATGGAGCAATCCACTGATGCCATGGAATCGTTCGAAGTCCGGGGAACGCTGGAGTCCTTGATTGATGACTTGCTCGGCTTGTTGGTCTTGGCCATTGAGGTATAGCCAGTATCCGTAATCGGCCGCTAAAACATTTTCTTTGGGGGCAAGTTTATAGGCTGACTCGAAGTGCTCTTGAGCCTGCTTGTTGGCCGATAGTCGACATGCGATCAAAGCGATTCGATGATGTGCAAGTGAGTTCTTCTTGTCCAATTCCAGGGCTTCCTGGTACTTTTTCATCGCTTCGCGAAGTTCCTGTTTAGCTTCATGCCGTTCGGCTGAAGCGATCGCCAAATCAATTTGCGCTTGTTTGGTGTTTGGTTTGGAATCAAAAAGACTGGTCGTTTTCTCTTTATCGACCCATTTGGTTTTCGGGATCCCCGATGGGTTCCATAGTTTCCATGATGAACAGCCCGTCGCTAGGAGTAGCGTTCCTAGCAGGATCCATTGGAGTCGAATGGTATGGGGTCTGGATTTGCGCGAATTTTTCTGGATGGGCATCATGGCTTAGCGAATATTCTGGGAGCTGCTTGAGGCCCCGGTCCCTGGAAACATAGGTGCGGAGTTGGCGTTGGACGAGGCACCGGAGTTGGTGTTCGAAGGTCCCATAAGCCCTCTTTGGTAGCGATAAATCCCTTCGGCAGCTTGGATTCCGATCGGTTTAGAAACCATTTGAATCTCACTCAAACCGATCCCAGCTGCGGTTACCAAGGGGTGTTCGGAAAGCCATTGACGACGCAACTCATTGAGTTCGGGTCTGGCTGATTTTTCGATTCGCAAGGGGGACGCCAAGGCGTTGCTGACGCAAATGGATTTATCCAGACGCTCTAAACCCGTAGGGGTCAGCATTTGCGCATAGGGCGAATCTTCTGGGTAAAAGTCCATGAGATACAGAGTCGATCGCTCGATAGCTCCGTCGCGGATGTTGTTGGAAAACGCTTGCCGATTAGCCTGTCCATAGGAGTTGCGGTGAAAGTATTCGGGATAACCCCAGTGGCTAGCTTGCATGCTCCGTTTCCACCGGTCGATTACTGTAGTGTTGCAATCTCCGTTTCGACAATCCATGATTCGATAAGGATTGCCATAGGTATTTTGGAACGCTGGGTAATTGGTCATGGCGGGCACACAGGTGCTGGAATTTGATCCGGAACGCTCCGGTGTGTCGGCAGTGGTTTGCGGAGGGATAGATTCACCAGGGACCCCCTCGATGCCGGAGGATTGTCCCAAGCAAACTGAGCACGCTGTACTCAGGGTTGCTAGGGTAATTGCAAAGAATGAAGTCCTGTATAACGACAACGATTTACGCATCTGTTTACCTCGAGAATCCGACGGGGCCGTGGAGGCACTGCCTCTCTAGTTTCATACGATCGACACAGTTCCATGGATCTTCCCAAGACTGAGTTGTGTTGAATGATCGGCCGGTTTTCCCTTCGATACGCCCGAGCAAATAGAACTCAAGGTCGTTGGGTTCCTGAATGTCCTGACCCGGCAAAATAAATTCTTCGCAGTTGGCGGACGCTGAAACGAAAAACGGAGTTACCAAAACGAGAAGTTCCTTTTCGACTCTCTCCTGAGTCGTATTGCTAAAAAAGGGGCCCAAGTACGGAAGGTCTCCAAGCCCAGGTATTCGCGTTGTTTGAGCGTCGATCGCGACTTCAAGGAGCCCTGCTAGTGCGAGGGTCTCGCCCTCTCGCATCTCAACCGTTGTGTTCACTTTACGGGTGTTGATCCCAGGAGTCGGAACGCCACCTGGAACCAGTGTTGTTCCTAACGACTGATCGATCGTGCTGACCTCGGGAGCAACATTCAGTCGAATGGTGTCCTCATCTACGATCGTCGGCGTGAATCGTAATTGCACGCCAAAGTCCTTGTACTGGATCGAGACTTGCCCCCCCAACCCACTGACAACAGGGACTGGAAATTGTCCGCCAGCTAGGAAACTTGCTTCATGACCACTCATGGCCACTAAATTGGGTTCGGCCAAAATCGATAACAGAGCATTCTTTCTAAGGATCCTCAACAGCACGTCGAAGTTCGCACTCGGAAAAATTCCGAATGCGGTACCATTGGCTCCCAATACATTCCCGGTGCCTGCTGAATTCAAGCCACCATTGGCTGCACCGTTGTCCGAAACAACCCCCATCATGCCTTGGGCAGTGACTTTATTGCCACTGATATTCGTTCCGACAACATTGCCATTATCTCCGCCGAAAATCCAGTCGGCTCCCACCTCCCGCATCCCTGTGCGATTGAGCTCAGCAACCCGAACCTGGAGCATGATTTGTTGGGTTCCAGGAATCCGCAAAAGGTTGATTACGCGGCCCGCAGGTGCTTGGGCTGTCATCGAAGCACCCGAGCCAATTTCGAATCCTGCAACGTCTCGAGCCATTTCATCCGGGTTTGAATTCGGATCCGAGGCCGCTTGGTCTTGCAACGCCTGCATTCGATCTGCAGCTTGCCCACCTGATGCCCCCGCTGCCGATTTGGATCCACCTTGCCCTCTGGCTAGCCAGGTCTCCGCGATCGCCACGATTTGAGTGGCAATTGCAGCCGTTCGAACCTGACCTTCCAGCACAATGTTCTCCCTCAACTGAGAGATCCTAATCGATGCATCTGGAAATCGCTGGCTGAGTTCTGCTCGCAACAAGTCCAAGTCGTACTTTACTAGAATCTGAAGTGTCAAAATGGACTCGTCACCCAAGATGATCGTTAGGTCTGTCAAACCTGCTCGCTTGGCTGTTAGCCGAAGCATGCGCGGATTTGGCAGAATCTCAAAGTCAGCGATCGTCGGGTCACCGACGGCAACCACGCCAACTGCTTTCCCCTCGGAAATGGGCTTTTTTAGAGTCAGAGTTCTTGCCTGACCCACCGACAGTTCAATCGTTGCATCCACCGTCGATAGAGGATTGATCAATTCCATAACACCTGCTGAAACCCGAGGCTTCTCCTCAACAGGTGGTATTATCCCCATCTCTCTTGGGACTGCCTTGGGGATCAACGGCAAGCTTTGGTCCGAGAATCTGTTTTGATCCGGAATAATGATCCTGGGGTACTGGCTTGAAGGAGGCAATGCATCCTGGGCCAAGACAAATTTGGGTAACGTGAGCAACGGCAAACAAACCGAAAGGATCCAAACGATGCGTTGGATTGAACCATCAGCAGGGATTCGTCTTTTTGTGTCAAGCAACATGCCAGTTATATCCCTAAAAACGGAATT
>JAGWZB010000284.1 GCA_018969045.1 Planctomycetota bacterium
CACCTCTCCAACTCGGTGCGATCCTCTCTAGGTTTGTCCCCAGCGGATATCTCACGAGACTCACGTAAGTTTCGCATATCGGGACGTTTTTTGCAAGACACCTTAGACCGACCCATTTGAATGAAATCGCATGTTTTCTGGCGATGCTTGGGATCCTAAGGCCTACGGCCCTCAAGGGTTTTCTCGCGAACAAGCCGGGTATAGCCTACCACCGACTCCTCTGCGGTCTCTCCTGCCAATCCCGCATACAAAAGAATCGCCTGATCGATCGGCATCCGTTCGATACGCCCGGCACTATCCCTACGACCCAACACACTCAAAGCCGTAGCCCCTGCGTCGGCATCGATCGCTCGATCAGCAACCACCGTCGTACTTTGATGCTCCTGAAGCGGCATGCCTGTTCGAGGGTCGACCAAGTGACTGTAGTTTTTGCCGTCAATCCTCGAGGACTGGTTGCGATCCCCCGATGTCGTCAAAGAGCAATTGGACAACGCCAAATGCATCATCGGTGGACTCTCTTTGCTTAACCCCTCGACTTGAACGATCCAACCAACCCTACCCTCTGGCGGATCTCCCAGTCGAATATCCCCCCCAATGTCGATCAAATAACGGCTGCATCCATCGGATTGCATTTTGTCCACCGCAGAGTCGATGATGAACCCAGTTGCAATCCCCGAAAGATCTAAAACCAATCCAGGCTGCTTGAGGGTCACTTCAAAGGCACGTGCTTGGTCCTTTGCCGATCTGGGCTTTGATAACTGCACATGCTGCCAGCCACACAATTCTTGCACGGCTCTTCGGTGCTCCTGGGCGGGCAATCGCCCCGTTTTGCGAGCCTCTTTCCACATCAAAAACAGTCTGCCGCAAGTCACGTCGAATGCCCCATCGCTCAGCTGATACCATCGATGCGATTGCTCTAGGATTCGATAAAGATCCTCCGAAACTTTCATGCTGCGCCCCGCATCGGCATTGAGCTTGGATATCTCGCTTTGCGGAGAGTAATTGTTCAAAACGGGGATCAGCCGTTCGATCTCATCAAGACAAATCGAAATCCATCGCTGTGCCATCGATTCGCTCGGAGCGTATAGCACGATCTTGAGCATCGTCCCCATCGTTGGGGCACTGTATTCGAAGCGATCCATCACGCAAGCCGAACGAATCTTGCTCGGTACACCGGGAGCCCATTGAGCCGAGTTCGCCTCTCAAAGTGTGTTCGGTAATCCATACCGTGCATAGCCACAGGCTCGGGCACATAAAAAGGTCCATCAAGCGATGTTAGTTCCATGATTCTTGGCACCGCGATCTCGTAATAATCCAACACATCGGTCCAAAAATGCAACTGCCCGGCAGGCTTCAGCACCCTCTGGATATGAAGAATCGTTTCGTCGGATAGAACCCGACGCTTCTTGTGCTTAGCCTTCCACCACGGATCTGGAAAGTAAACGTGCACGGCTTGGACCGAAGCGTCAGGTACCTCGGTCGCTATGACTCGCGTTGCATCGCTTGCTACAAACACGGCGTTCTGTACCTTGAGCCGATCGAGTTTGGCCTGCGCTTCCCTGGCGTACTTTGCTGCCAGTTCCAATCCAATGTAAAAATGCTCGGGATTGCAACTTGCCGCATTGGTCAAAAACAATCCTTTTCCCGAGCCGATCTCCAACTCGATCGGCAACTTCGTCTCCATAGCTCGGCGAAACCGTGTTTCATCGATCCGCTCGCGAAAGGATCGGTGAGATTCTAGGTCGCTAAATTCGGAATCTATCGAGTCCATCGATTCTGACCTGGAAGTCTTTCGATGCTAGAGGTTAACAAGGATGCGGTGTGATCAAAATCGTCCTAATCTCCAAGCTACACAGCCCTCAAGATGCAACACTTCTGACGGATTTTCCAGTGTTGTTTGCTCTTTGGTCTGTTGCATGCCAAAGTCCTTGGGTTATAACCGATGGACTTTATCCTAAGAGATATCCCCAAAAGATATTCTCTCCCACCTGTTTCGTCACCCCTTAACGTGTGATTCCTTCCATGAGCATCGAGCGAAAATCAGCCGCTGAATCTTCCCCTTCCAAAGAAACATCCCAAAAAGACCAAATCGGCCGAAGAAGCTTCGTTGCAAGTGCCGTTGCAGGGACCGCCGCCGCAAGCTTCTTCAATCGATCGGTGCACGCCCAAGGCTCCGATATCATCAAAGTCGGCTTGGTCGGGGCTGGAGGTCGCGGAACCGGTGCTGCCAAAGATGCGATGACCGCAGACTCCGGTTGCCGACTCACCGCAGTGGCCGAAGTCACCGAGGATCGCCTCCAAGGTGCCAAGAACAACCTCAAACGGACCTTGGGTGAACAGTACGCGGTACCTGACGATCAAGCTTTTTCAGGTTTGGATGCGATCGATAAATTGCTTCAAACCGACATCAATGTCGTCCTGCTGACGACTCCTCCAGGGTTTCGGCCTATGCACATGGAAGCCGCTGTCGCGGCCGGCAAACATATCTTCTGCGAAAAACCCATCGCCGTGGACCCGGTCGGAGTACGTCGTGTGATGGCCGCCAGCGAAACGGCTAAGGCCAAAGGGCTCTCGCTGGTCTCCGGCCTGTGCTGGCGATACGATCTTGGTGTCAAAGCCACGATGGAGCAAATCCACAGCGGTAAGATCGGGGATATCGTCTCGGTTCAAGAGAATTACTTGGCAGGAACCCTTTGGATCCGAGAACCCAAAGACTTCTGGACCCCGATGCACAACCAAGTCATGAACTGGCTGTACTACCGCTGGCTCAGCGGCGATCATATCGTCGAACAATTCATCCACTCGCTCGATAAATCGATGTGGCTCCACCACGACGTACCTCCCGTGCTAGCTTACGGCATGGGTGGACGCCAAGTCCGAACCGATCCTGAGTACGGCGATATTTACGATCACTTCTACGTCGTCTACGAGTGGGCCGATGGCACCAGAACTTACGCTGCCACCCGCCAAATGCCAAACTGCTTCAACGAAACCGAAGATTTCGTCTACGGGACCAAAGGTACGGCCAAGGTCTTAGCTAACGAAATCACCGGCGAAAATCCTTGGAAGTACAAGGGTGAAAAACCGAGCATGTATTACCTGGAACACGTCGCACTGATGAAGTCGATTCGCGAAGGCAAACCGCTCAACAACGGCGATTACATGTGCAAGAGCACCCTGATGGCTATCATGGGGCGCGAAGCGGCTTATTCCGGCGAAGTCATCCGATGGGACGACCTCAAAGACAGCAAGCTGTCCTTGGTCCCAGACAAGATCGAGTGGGGTGATGCTCCTCCAGTCGAAGTCCGCAAACCGGGCTCCTATAGCTTCAACAAAACCCTCTAAAACCTCTTTAGAGCCAGTCGCTCTTTTTCCACGAGCGACTACTTAGGTAGTCGCTCAATCTCGGGAATCTTCAACCGCACCGTCAAAATGTAAGGTGCTTGGTCTTTGATCCAGTGACCATAAGTCGTCGTGACGACGGTACCGTCAGGAAGCACTTCGACCCCCGGATAAGCACAGTCGCCACTCTTGTAGTTCTTTTTCAGCAAGATGCGAAAATCACCCGGAGTGCCTTGGACAAGGTCCTCGTAGCGACCGACCCAAGCGACCCAGCTGTTGGCTGTTGGGCTCGTATTGCCTTGGCTAGGGATATCGCGGAACGAAATAAAAAGACGTCCGTCAGGCAAATACTGCGCGGTGTGTCGATCCCCCGTGAGCGAGTTGGGAACAGGGCGAGGATTCGACCAACTTGCCGTTTCATCGTTGCTAAAAAGGATGTGCGAGTTGGCTTTGCGTCGGTTTTCTCGCAGGAGTACCGCAATCTGCTTTTTGTCCGGAGAAAAAACGGCCCCCGGTTCACACAGATGGATATCGGACGAAACGAAAATCGGTGCGGGATCCGACCAGTGATCCCCCGCATCGGTGGTCGTGGTCTGGTAGAGAGTAAACCGTCCTTTGACGAGATTGGGCCGAGGATAAAAGAATCGGCTGTCGTCATGGAACAAGGCCGTGTAGTGTCCAGGTTTGGAGAGGACAGGGACGACCGAAGCCATCGTCACGATGCCGCCGAAATTGCCGATGGGTTGAAGCTCCGACCAAGTGACTCCGTCATCGTCGCTGATCGACTGACGAACAGGATGAAGTCCGCTAAATAAAAGAATTCGCTTTTTGCCATCAGCGGTTACGACGCGATGGATCGTCGGGGTTTCCTTGGAAGTCTCCCAGCTTTTGGGGGTGGGCAGATGGTCTGACCAAGTCGCCCCGCCATCGCTGCTGCGCTTGTAGAGGATCGCCCCTTTGCCGTGGCCTTTGGGATAAACGCACAAAATGGTTTTTCCATCTTCAAGCAGCAAGGTGGTAGGGTGTCCAAGATATTGGCCGGGCTGACGGTCGACGACCACTTGAAGATCCTCGCGTTGATCCAAATCGATCGTGGGGATTTCGATGTCACCAGCCAAAGTCAACGAGCCAACACATCCCAGGCACACAGCAAGCAAAGCGACAGCGCGCATAGAGCATCCAATCCAAAGAAAGAAAACCACAACAATCACGTCTTTACGATGACACCAAATCGAGATTGTAATATGGCCGGTCCCCATCGTCGCTGATTTCTCCGAAATCAGCTCCAAACGCTCCAAACCACCTTCAACCAGAGTCAGCCACCCTCAAGCTGTCTCCAGATGATTTCGGAGAAATCATCTACACACAAACCGAAATCCGGTCCTCATCGTCGCTGATTTCTCCGAAATCAGCTTCAAACGCTTCAAACCACGCTTAACCAGAGTCAGCCACCCTCAAGCTATCTCCAGATGATTTCGGAGAAATCATCTAGTGCGCCTTTGAAGGCGTTTAATCAGTTGGGTGTAAGTCCCGACCAGGGTAACGTTACCGCCCTGTATCCGACAGTGGTAACTGCGTTTCCGTGAGGAAAGGTGGAGAGCAACCTGAGGAGAAATTCCAGTCCGTAGCGTAAGCGAACTCGATTCGGCCAAACCTGTCGGGGAGAATCCTAGTAAATTTCGAACCCTCTTCTACGCGACGGCCATTCTGCAGTCCCTTGGACTAGCCCGCAGAATAGACGTAGAGGATCTGCTCTGGGTGCAGTAACGCGCCGATGCCAAAGCAGAGAGATGGTCATGCGGTGGTTGGAGACGGAATGGAATGAAGATTAAACGAGATAAGAAGGGATATCCATTCATGATGAAGGTAGATCGGATGTTGCGAGACCAGCCTCCCCCATAGGGCCACCGGGCGCACGTAGATCGCATGAATGGAAGTCAGAGTCGTCATAGTAGCGATGAAGCCAAGACAACATAACTTGGTCGAGCAAAGGGCGACAGGAAGGTAGATGCAATTATGAGCAAACCGCGAAAACGAGCAAAGAAGTACGTAGCGATCACAGTGCCATTTACGGCTATACCGATCGTGGAGCCACCGGCTATTGGCCAATGGGCTTCATTCGCAGTTTGGACAGAAAGCATGCTGACGACACTTTTAGAAGATAAGGTGAGAGGAGGAATACTTCTCCGATCTGGGTCTCTATAGCCTGCAAGAAGCCCATGTTCGGTTCGTTCAGTCCATAGGAACCTACTAACTGGAGAGCCGTATGCGGGAAAACCGCCCGTACGGTTCGGAGGGAGGGGAGTCCGGCTCAACCGGACTTCCCTACCCCTATCTATGAGCCTTCGCCGGATGATCTCGGCATCGACAATGCCACCATCGCTGCGTTCGATCGTAATGGACAGCTTGGCCCAGGTGGCTTGGTCGCAATCAGGTATCAGCGTTAATTAGCGTCTATCAGCGGTTCAGAATAAAAGACCGCTGATGAACACTGATAAACGCTAATGGATGATTTCGTTGGTTGGGTTCAGATTTTTTTGAACATCCAATCGCACATGGTCTACTCTCAACTCTCTCAAATCCACTCTCTAGCCGCCCAGCGACTGGGGGTTCTTGGTGGGAACCCGCGCTCCAATTGGCACCGATTCGATTGTCTAATAGGTGAATGGCACTTGAATCTTCCCCTTCAGCTACCGGATCTATAAGTCCCCATCCATGAGGCTATTCATCGCGCGATTACGGTGGCATCACACCATGAGAGGTCTTGATATCACTTAACACGCACTTTACTTCGGGATCGAGCACCGCTTTTGTCCACTTACTAATCAGTACGCAATTCAAAGACTTAGCCAAAAAGACTAGTAAATCAATCATTTTCAGATTTATTTGACGCGTGTTTATCCTGAAAAA
>JAGWZB010000285.1 GCA_018969045.1 Planctomycetota bacterium
GCCGTCATCGAGGAACGTTTGGCCGCCGTCGAGAGCGATCAGGATTTACTCCGGCTTGAACAGCAGCGACTTTCTCAATTGCGAGCGACCACCGAACAAGCATTGACGTTCCGGTCGACGATCCTGCCGGCGCTTTCTAAAGCCACGTCGCAGATCGATACAGCGATCGAGCAGTACGAGTCGATTTCGATGGAGCTGATCGAGATGCTTAGGCGATTGACACTTCGCATCGGCCCGTCTAGCCGAGACGAGGAATCGGTGCAAGACAAGTTGATACGCATCAAGAACCTGATCACAAGCACTCGCGACTTTCGCCGCGATCAGTTTAAGACCGCAGCCGAGGGAGCGTTTACCTATATTGAAACCCCAGAGATTTCTAAACTCTACGGTGTGGACATGTTTCTTCACGGCAAGTATCAGCGACTAAGCGAGATTTATGGTGCATTGGACCCATCCGAACTCGACAGCATGGTCTACTTGACGGGGAGTAAGCAGCAGCGACAGGAGTTGCAAGGGATTGTTAAGGCGATTGCGGCCCGGCTCGATGACGTAGAAAATCAACTCAACCGAATCGATTTGAGCTCCTCGGAAAACAGTCAAGAGATAATCGCTCGACTCAAGGAACGTGTCGAGTGCGTGATACAAACCACCGGTGGACTTTTGGGGAGGAATCTGGACGGTCAGCCTCGCTATGCGATGATCTCTGTGCACGATCTAGAAGTCTCTCTGGATGAGATCTTGCAGTTGCTCAGGGAGCAGAATTCCAAGGTTCAAAAGCTCAAGAAGATACAAGATCAGAAGATGAAAATCCTTGAGATGGTCGACGTGCTCTTTTCATCAACTCAATTGGAACCCATCGCGGTCAAGCAGGCGTTTCAAGTGTACCAAGAGTGGGTGTCGTTTTTACAGAGCATGCGGGACCTGTTGAGCAAGGTGGATGACAACTCAGGTTCCGTCCATTCGCACTTGAAGAAAGAGATTAATGATGCGCTAAACTTAACGGATGAAAGCTTCAACCGTTGGATCAAGAGCATCTCTCAGCTAGATACCGATCGCGCACTGCTACAGGCCAATCGCCGGCCTCTGGACCACAAGAAGTTTCTCGACATGCTCATCGATGAGCTCGAAGAGAAGTTCATCGAGTTGCTTGAGGGAACTCGCGCTCACACGGCCAATGTCGATAACTACCTCAAGCGGCTGACAACCGCTCTGGATGACGATTTCAACACCCAGTATTACTATCCGATGTTCCGTGCAATCCGCAAGGCAAGCCAAGCTTATAAGGTCGAGTTTGGTCAAACCGAGACCACCAATGTTCTTGCCAACAACCGGGAGCTTGGAAAGGTTTCGCCGACAGCAACGATGGAATTCGATCTGCCTCGTCGCGATATCTTGGTCCGCGAAGGGATCGATTCGGCGCTGGCAGTCTACAACGATGCGGGTGCACTGATCCAAGATCCTAACTTCTTGGCCTTGGCCTCTGCAAACCAAGGGGGCTTGGCTCGCGGAGTTGCAAGCGGTGCTGGAAATGTGGTGAGTGTTTACCCGACGCTGAGCAATCCGACTTCCGAACAACTCATCCGTCAAAACGCTGGTTCAGGGCCTCGTTTTGAATCCAACGTCGAAAAACTGATTCCCGATCCGGCGATCTACAAATTCGAGACCGGGACCGGATACGAAGTCCGCCCGGTGATCGCTCCGGATGGCCAAGCCGTCGTGTTTGACTTTAACTACATGTACACCACCCAAGTTCGCGAACCGGTTCGGGCTGACGAAAAGCACCTTGGCAGAATCAGGCAACACTTCATCGATACCGATGTCCATTTGTCGAACTTCGAATTAAGAGAAGTCAGCCGCTATGTGGTTGCGCTCAAGGCAGCACGAACGGCCAAAGGGGTTCCATTGCTAGAGGATCTCCCCGTTGTAGGTGCTCTCTGGAGGCCGTTGCCAAGCGATGAAAAGTCGTTGCAGCAAAACATCATCATGGCTCAAGCGACCATCTTTCCGACCTTATTTGATCTGATGGGCTTGCGCTGGGCACCCGCGGTTTCAGATGTCGATCCGCTGCAGCTATCGAATCGAGAGTATATTGTACGCAATAGAAATCGCTATCTCGAAAATCGCATTTACGACTACAGCAGTTCCAAAGTCGATGAGTTTCTGCGGATCCCTGAATCGGCTCGGCGGGCTGACCTGTACCGGTCCCAGGAATCGATTCCCACGCTTCACCCCAATGGCTACGAAGGCCCTGGGTTGGACTATCAAGTCACACCGATGCAAGAGGGGTACGATCCACGGGGGCGAGCACCCAGCAACTCTCGATTCCCTGAGAAATCATCCGCTGGGAAATCCGGATACTTGTCCGAGCGTTTCGAAGAAGCGCCTGCCAAGCGGGTGATCCGAGAGGAACTTACCAGTCCGGAGCCTTATGTCCCCAGGCAACGGGACCCGATCTTGATGAAGTCGCCGGCCGCCAAGCCATCGAATCGCTAGGACTTGTCCAAACATCCATGGAGATTGTGTGATGAACATCAAGAAACGCTCGGGATCCTTCTGTGAAAAGCTCTCGCTAGAGAGTCTCTGGAAACACCTCACAACGTGCATGATTCTCAGCAGTTTGTGCAGTCTTTCAACGGCACAAGCGGTTGACCCGTTGACATACTTTAGCGGACGGCATCGGATTCGTCCTGCATGCAACGTGCCTCCGGGTGACTACCAATACATGCCGCGAACTCCTGCGGTGTCCTCGGGTAGTTTGCCGGCACTGCCAAGGCACTCACCGGAATCGATGGAGCGGGCCATTCAAGCCGCCAGGAATCCTGGGGTGCCACAGGTACCACCGCAATTGGGTGTATACCCCAACGCGATGCCCCAATTCGAGTTTCAAAAGAATCCTGCACTGGCGACTTCGAACACGGCAGCGTTGGTAAGTCCAGATGCCAAAACACTTCAAATGGCTGCACCATTTTTGGAAGTAGCCCATTGCCGAATCCGCGATGCGTCGATCGCGATCGACCCGAAAGGGAATTGGACAATCAGTTTCAAAGCCGAACAGAACCCGCTGCTGGATCGCAATGCAGTGGTTCGCAATATCGATCTGCAACTGAAACGCAATTTATTTGTGATGGATGTTCGCTTGACCGATGCGGCTGTCTCTCGCACCAGCGCTGTTTTGTCGGCTAGTCGGACGCTACCTACGATCGAGAACCACCGCTCGACGGGGTTGGTTCAATTGCAAGTTCCCAGGATTTCGATCCAGCGCGAGAGCTCTGAGTTTTATACCTTTCAAGGAAACGATCCCAAAATCGCGCAGCACTTTGATTTCATTGCAGGTGCCGAGTTTCAGTTTTACGCCTTGCTGGATCCTTTGGCGGGTTCGGGCCAAGGAGTCGTTATGCCCTGGCAACACCCTTCCTGGAAAAAATAATCATGAGAAGCTTGTTTGCCGCAGTTTTAATGATCGCTATGGTCACACAAGTTGCTTTGGGGCAATCTCGTGTCGCTCGAGTGATCCCCTCGCTTGAGATCGAGATCCTTGATCCGAATGTTGATTCTCGTGGGAACCCTGGAGTGATCGTCGGCCAGGACGCTTGGGGGCAAACTCAAGTGGACATTGCACCGACGATCATGGTGCATCGGTATTACTACACCGGGGACAGGACTTTTCGTGGGCCGGATCTTCCTGGAGGACCAAGCATCATTGTGGCGTTTCATCCCAAAAGTGGACAGAAGGTGTACTTGCCAGTCCAAATGCATCCTGGATCTCCTATGGTGACTTATACAGCCCAGTCGATCGAGTACGATTTTGGGGATAGGGCCGTCTTGGTTTCGTTCCCAAGATTTGGAAACCCGACGGTCGTTTATCGCAACGGTCGGTCCTTTACCGACCGGTTGGGTAACTTGGTCCATTGGGACAAAGTCAAAGGTGTCTTTAGCAGTCACCGAGAATCGGACCAGGCATCTCGAATGCAAGAAGTTTCCGAGGGGACCAAGTCGATGGCCAAGCCGCTGGTACTGCCATTACAAAATATGGCTAGGTACATGCCCGGTGTAACACCACTGATGGACTCGAAAGTGGGCAGCCACTTTCAATCACGGCAGCGGGCTACGACACCAACCTATCTGCCGGAGCCCTAAGGAAAGCTTAGCGGGGTAAAACAGGCTCCCCCTCTTGGTTGACAGGATACAGAGCCTTTTGATCCTTGAGCAACTGCTGCATTCGCCGCAGCAATTCGCCTGAGAGATCTGGCATAGAATCGGCCAAGTCGTTTTGTTCGTAAGGGTCTGAATTTAGGTCGAACAGTTGTCGACTCGGTGAGTCTTTCGCGGGCAAATAGTGATAGATCAATTTCCATTGGTTCTGACGCAGCACGGTGAAGTAGTTGCTGCGGTGCGGTGCGTGAGGAAAATGCATCAAGAACGACCTATCTTTCGAGGTTGGTTCGCTCGATACAAGAAGCGGTTTTAGAGAACTGCCGTCCAAGAGGTGATTTTCGGGTGTGTTCAACTCGATCAGCTCAGCGATCGTCGGGAAAATGTCGTAGATCGCGGCCCATCCTTTTCGAATTTGCCCCGAGGGTATTGGCAAACGTGCCTGCAAAGCATTCGAAGCGGGTTTAGCCCAAGCGGCAATGAATGGAACCCGCATGCCACCTTCGTAGTGCGATCCTTTTTTGCCTCGCAGGGGTGCCGAGCTGGCCACTGCATGAGGTTCACCCAGGGGGGCATCCGAGCCGTTGTCCCCTAAGAAAAAGACCAGAGTGTTCTGAGCGATTCCCAGTTCCTCGAAGCAATCGAGCATCTGGCCCAGCGAGTCGTCCATGCCTTGGATGAGCGAAGCGAACGCGAGTGCTTGCTTGGAAAATTTTCCGCTCGTGTCATGGATCGCAAATTTCGGATCGGCTTGGAAAGGTGCATGGACCGCGTAGTGGCAGAAGTTCAAGAAGAAGGGTTTTCCATCTTGGACAGATGCTTTGACATGTTTTTTGGCTTCGCGAGTCAGAGCTTCCGTCAGAAAGATCTCTTGGCCGTGGTACTCTTCCAAGCTTGGTACCGGATGGGTGGGTTTATCGACGTCGGCTCCGAAGCTCTTGGTGCCGTAATAGCTCCCGGGTTGGCCGATCGACGAACCTCCTACGTTGATATCAAAGCCGAGTTGGGTTGGATCGCTACCGACGCTGTTGCGGGGACCGAAGTGTCCTTTGCCAACATGGATGGTTCGGTAACCGGACTGTTGCATCAGTCTTGCTAGGGTGACGCTTGATGCATCGAGCCCTTTCCAGTTCCAATCCGGTGGGCCTGAAGGTCCGCGATTGTTCGAATCGGGATTGATCCATGTGGTGGTTCGATGGCGAGCGCTGTTTTGACCGGTCATGAGCGAGATGCGAGAGGGGGAGCACACGCTCATCGCATAGAATTCACTGACTCGCACTCCAAGATTCGCAAGTCGCTGCATGTTCGGCGTTTTGTACCAGCGGTTCAGTGGATGCTCGACAGGGTTACCCTGCTCATCGCAAAGAAAGGGGACCGAGGTGTCCATGACCCCCATATCATCGACCAATACGATCATGATGTTGGGCTTGTTAGCCCCCTGCTCTGCTGCAAAGCTTGCTTGCATGTCCAAGTTCAAAAGGAACACACCAAGCATCACCGTGCGGACGATACAGATCGCGAATCGGCTCATAGTAGGATACTGGACAAGAGTTACGGATCCAATTGGATTTGATAAGGCTCTGAGCCTTCGGTCCACCGATATCGCCTATCGGCCTGGACGTTCTGGATGGTTTGCTTTTGGCCGCTTGGCCAAGTCACTTCGAGTCGATCGATCTGCTGGTTTGGACCAAGCCCCAGATGGATGATTCGTTGATTGGTTCCGTAGTAGCCATCTCCTACGCTTGCCGAAGCGATCCAGGATTCTTGACCTTTGAAAGCCCGAACCAGTGCTCCGGTTGCATTGCGTTCCGATACGGTTCCGACGAGCTCGACTTGAAGGAAATGGTTGCTACTTTGAGTCGTATTGGCAAGCAGTGCGGTAGCTCGATCCAAGTGAGTTACGGCAAAATCGATTCGTCCATCGCGGTTGAAATCCAAGGAAGTCAGCGAGCGACCAACATTGTCGTTA
>JAGWZB010000286.1 GCA_018969045.1 Planctomycetota bacterium
ACGGGCGGACGCTTCAAGAGGCGATCATGATGATGGTTCCCGAAGCGTGGCAAAAGCATGACACGATGTCTCAGGAGAAGAAGGCGTTTTACGAATATTTCAGTTGCATGATGGAGCCTTGGGATGGCCCCGCTTCGATCGTTTTTACCGATGGCAAATACATCGGTGCGACGCTTGACCGAAACGGCTTGCGCCCAAGCCGATATTACTTGACCACCGACGATCGGGTGATCATGGCAAGTGAGGTCGGAGTATTGCCTGTCGATCCAGCCATCGTCAAGGAAAAAGGGCGATTGCAACCGGGCCGAATGTTTCTGATCGATTTCGACCAAGGTCGATTGATTCCTGATGAAGAGCTCAAGAGTTCTTTTGCAGCCAAGAGAAACTATCAGCAATGGTTGCAAGCGGGGCGAATTACTCTGGATCAGTTGACCAAGGCCAAGGAGTGGCACGGGTTTTATCCTGAGACGCTACTTCCTCGCATGCAAGCCTTTGGATACACGATCGAGACGATGCACTTTATGCTCGTCCCAATGATTCAAACTCAAGTCGATCCGATTGGATCGATGGGCAATGACTCGGCCATCGCCTGCTTAAGCGATCAGCCAAGGTTGGTTTACGATTACTTTAAGCAACTTTTTGCACAAGTCACCAATCCAGCGATCGATTCGATTCGCGAAGACGTGATCATGTCGCTCGAATGCTATATCGGCCCAGAGAAGAACTTGCTCGAAGCCACCCCAGAGCATTGCCATCGACTCTTGATCCATCATCCGATCTTGACCAACGAAGAACTCGGCTCGCTTAAGCACATGGACATCCGTGGCTGGAAGACCGCTTCGATCGACATCACATTTGATCGTTCCATGGGTAAAGCTGGCCTTCAAGCGACATTGGATCGAATCTGCCAGGAAGCCGAACAAGCGATCGATCAGGGTTATTCCCTGGTATTGCTGACGGATCGAGCATTGTCCAAAGATCGAGTGGCCATCAGTAGCCTGCTGGCTTGCGGCGCGGTGCATCAACATTTGGTCAAAGTGGCCAAGCGGACGGCCATCGGGATCATTGTCGAGACCGGTGAGGCCCGGGAAGTCCATCACCACTGCTTGCTCATCGGCTATGGTGCTGATGCGATCAATCCGTACTTGGCCTTTGAATCGCTATGGCAAGCATCCCGCGATGGCATGCTTGAGGAGAAAGACGAAGAGAAAATCGTATATCAGTACCGCAAAGCGGTTGCAAAGGGGATGCTCAAGGTGATGGCCAAGATGGGCATCAGTACGCTGGCCAGCTACAAAGGAGCGCAGATCTTCGAAGCGCTTGGATTGCAAGACGAAGTCATCGAACGTTGCTTTAAAGGGACCAGCAGTCGCATCCAAGGTTGTGGTTTTGATATTTTGGCCGAAGAGACCCTCAGGCGCCACGCGTTGGCTTTTCCGATCGACCGCGCAGACGCTTGGTCAATGCTGCCTAACATCGGCGAGTTTCACTGGCGTGCCGAGGGTGAGAAGCACGGTTGGGATCCTGCGGCCATCGCAGACATTCAAGTGGCCGCAAGAAACGGAGACAAGAATGCTTATCGTCGATTCGCCGACCACATCAACAAGGATGCTCGCATGCGGTACGCGTTGCGAGGACTCTTTGAGTTCCAGTCCACCCGAGATCCGATTCCCTTGGGAAAAGTCCAAGAGGCTCGCGAAATCGTCAAAAGGTTTTGCACCGGTGCGATGAGTCTTGGCTCGATCAGCTCCGAAGCTCACGAGACCCTTGCGATCGCCATGAACCGAATCGGAGGCAAGAGCAATACCGGCGAAGGGGGTGAGGATCCAGTCCGTTACAAACCCCTTGCCAACGGCGACAGCAAACGATCGGCGATCAAACAAGTCGCTTCGGGTCGATTCGGAGTTACCATCGAATACTTGACCAACGCCGATGAGATCCAGATCAAGATCTCTCAGGGGGCAAAGCCTGGAGAAGGAGGGGAATTGCCCGGCAAAAAGGTGGATAATTATATTGCGAAAATTCGCTATAGCACTCCAGGCGTGGGACTCATCAGCCCTCCGCCTCACCACGATATCTATTCGATCGAAGACCTTGCCCAACTGATCCACGATTTGAAGAACGCAAATCCTTCGGCCCGCGTGAGTGTCAAACTTGTCAGCGAAGTCGGAGTCGGAGTGGTCGCTTCTGGGGTAGCCAAAGCCCATGCGGATCACATCCTCGTCAGCGGTGATACCGGCGGAACAGGTGCTAGCCCACTGACGAGCATCAAGCATGCCGGTTTGCCGTGGGAATTGGGGATCGCCGAAGCCCACCAAACGCTGGTGATGAATAACCTCAGGAGTCGCGTGACGCTGCAGACCGACGGTGGGCTCAAAACGGGTCGTGATGTTGTCATCGCAGCCTTGTTGGGCGCCGAAGAGTTTGGGTTTGCCACCGCTCCGCTGATCACCCTCGGGTGCATCATGATGCGGAAATGCCATTTGAACACTTGCCCTGTAGGGATTGCGACGCAAGACCCTGAACTCAGAGCCAAGTTTGCTGGAAAGCCCGAACATGTGGTCAACTACTTGTTCATGGTCGCCGAAGACGCGCGTCAAATCATGGCCGATTTAGGATTCGCAAGTATCGACGAAATGGTTGGTCGCACCGATTGCCTGAAGGTCGATCAAGCGATCAAGCATTGGAAATCCGATGGGTTGGATTTGACTCCGATCCTCAAGCCGGCCAAGGGTCCGACCCATGACACCGAAATGCATCGGACGATTCCGCAGGACCACGGGTTGGAAAAGTCTTTGGATATGCAAGTCCTTTTGCCTCGCTGTCGAAAGACGATTGAAACCGGCGAAGCGATCAAGATCGATCTGCCGATCATCAATACCAATCGGACCGTCGGTACGATCTTGAGCCACAACATCGCCAAGAAATACGGTCAAGCTGGGCTTCCTGCCGACACGATTCAGATCAAGTTCCGAGGGTCCGCAGGACAAAGTTTCGGAGCGTTTCTTGCTCATGGTGTGACGTTTGAACTCGAAGGCGATGCGAACGACTACGTAGGTAAAGGCCTTTCGGGTGGCCGTATTGCGATTTATCCAGACCGTCGCGCCGGATTCAAAGCCCAGGACAATATCATCATCGGCAATGTGTGCCTTTATGGTGCGACGATGGGTGAGTTGTTGGTTCGAGGACGGGCTGCGGAGCGATTTGCGGTGCGCAACTCCGGTTGCAGCGCTGTGATCGAAGGGGTTGGTGACCACGGCTGTGAGTACATGACCGGTGGCCGCGTGGTCATCTTGGGACCCACCGGCAGAAATTTTGCTGCTGGTATGAGCGGGGGTATCGCCTACGTTCTAGAGGACATCAACGCCTTGCGCATCCGAACCAATCTTGGCACCGTCGAGCTAGAACCCTTGGTAGAGTCGGCCGATATCCTCGAAGTCCACTCGCTGGTCAGCTTGCATGCAGAGCTGACCGATTCACCGGTGGCCAAGGATCTGCTTAAGAACTGGGATCTGAGCGTCGCACGATTCGTGAAAGTCATTCCGACAGATTACAAGAGAGTGTTGACACAGCAGGCAAGCCAGTTATCGCTTGCTGGCGCTGCGACCAAGAGCTGATCACTTCATCCAATAATTCCATTTCATATAAAGCATCATCGCTATGGGAAAGCCAACAGGATTCAAAGAGTTTGAACGCAAGAAGGTCGCTTGGCGTTTGCCGATCATCCGCGCCCAAGACTATCAAGAGATCTACACCCAGCCCAGCGACGAACACCTGCAAACACAAGGTGCCCGTTGCATGGATTGCGGAGTCCCCTTTTGCCAGTCGGCAAGTGGTTGCCCGATCCAGAACCTCATTCCCGAATGGAACGACTTGGTCTATACCGGTCGATGGAAGGAAGCTCTTGATCGGCTGCACAAGACCAACAACTTCCCGGAGTTCACCGGAAGGGTTTGTCCGGCTCCCTGCGAAGGCGCATGCGTTCTTGGTATCACCAACCCGCCGGTGACCATCAAAAATATCGAATGCGCTATCATCGATCGAGGATTTCAAGAGGGCTGGGTGGTTGCACGTCCACCGGCAGAGCGAAGCGGTAAGAACGTCGCGATCATTGGAAGTGGACCCGCTGGGCTTGCCGCAGCGGATCAACTCAACAAAACCGGACATAGCGTCACTGTTTATGAAAGAGCCGATCGAATCGGGGGGCTGTTGACCTACGGCATTCCGAATATGAAACTCGACAAAGGCGTTGTTCAACGACGATTGGATTTGATGGCTGCCGAGGGGGTTAAATTCGTCACAGGTGCCGATGTTGGAAAAAACGTCGATCCAAAACAACTCATGGCTCAAAACGATGCGGTGTTGCTGGCCACAGGAGCGACCAAACCACGAGACCTTCCGATTCCTGGTCGGCAACTCAAGGGCATCCACTTTGCGATGGAGTTCCTGACTGCCAACACCACTAGCCTGCTTGATAGCAACCACAGCGATGGGAAGTACATTTCAGCCAAAGGCAAACGGGTGGTTGTCATCGGTGGTGGCGATACCGGTTGCGATTGCATCGGGACGAGTCTGCGTCATGGATGCTCGCAGCTTGTTAATTTCGAATTGCTAGATCGACCACCTGAAGATCGAGCATCGGACAATCCATGGCCGCAGTGGCCTCGCATCTTCCGGACCGATTATGGACATGAGGAAGCCACTGAAAAGTTTGGGCATGACCCAAGGACTTACAACATCCTAAGCAAAGAATTCGTCGATGATGGCCAAGGAAACGTCACTGGGATAAGGACGGTTCGAGTGGCTTGGAAATTTGAAAACGGCAAAATGAACATGACCGAAATCCCAGGCAGCGAAGAGGTTATCGGAGCGGATTTAGTGCTGTTGGCTATGGGATTTCTGGGCCCCGAGCAATATGTATCCGAGTTGCTCGGTATCGAAACCGATCCACGCAGCAACTACAAAGCAGAGCATGGTCGATTTTCTACCAATGTGCCAGGAGTGTTCGCCGCGGGCGATTGCCGACGAGGGCAATCGCTTGTGGTCTGGGCGATCAATGAAGGACGCGGCGCTGCCAGAGCGATCGACATTTACCTGCGTGGGCATAGCTGCTTGCCAGCCCCTGGGCTGACGCTTGGCTCTGCACTCGCTACGACTGGGTGATGCTTGATAACCAAGCCAACCGCTGGGTCATCTAGCAATCCCTAGTGCAGCCCGATAGGTTGCACTTGCGACGTCGACTTAAATTTAGACCGTGGGCGGCGATCAAGAAAAAACCGCCCAATGGGGTCATCCAAGGTTGTAGGGAGCTGATCCCTGCCATTTGCATCGAAGCAGACTCGGTGTTTGAAATGTGCTGATGGCTGTGTTGGTGATCATGATGGTGGTCATGGCCGTGCTCATGATCATGATTTTGGAACGCGACGGTCTGGATTCCCTGAAGGTCTTGCGTGCAACAGGTCTCCGGAAGGAAAAAAGCAGCGCTCAGGATCAGTCCCAGACCAAGGCTCGATAGCGATAAGATCCTATAGTCGCGAAATTTAAGAAACGCAGGCCAGATGGCCATTGCAACGATGCTACAACAAACCCCGGCGGCAACCTTGTGAAACATCGGGCTTGCCATCCATTCGGTGAATTTCAGAGCCGGTAGGGTAGCAAGCAGCACCGGAGTAGCAGCGCAGTGGATGGCACAGGTTACCGAGGCAAAAATCCCCAATCGATCCTTCCAATTCTCCATCGACCTTGGTCCAATTCTCTGTAGTGATAGCTCGAAGTTGATTCTCATGACTTTCGACCGTCACATTGTACACAAATTAGTTCTATTTGCAATCGGATTGCGAAAGCGTATTTTTAGGAATTATGGTGGCGGTAGATTCGGATTTTAAGGCACCGTTGGAACGGGATCAGCTAGAGAAAAACTTGGCGATCGTTCGTCAGCAGATGGCCGATGCCTGTAGGAAATCGGGGCGAAGCACTGAAGAGGTCCGGTTGATTGCGGTGACCAAAACGGTCGGACCTCAGACTTGCAACGACCTGATTAGCCTGGGTTGTCGTGAATTGGCTGAGAACCGCCCTCAAGTCCTTTGGGAGAAATCGGCCGTCG
>JAGWZB010000287.1 GCA_018969045.1 Planctomycetota bacterium
GAATCCAACTCTACATAAACGGCAAGCAATCTTGCCGCTGGATCAAAAGCCGTGTTCACACCACGAACCTCAATCACCCCCCGGTCACGGGCGGCTACCAAGATCGCCATGGCTTCGGGCATCAATCCTTCCACAGAGTCTACCTTACGGGCCCCTCTTTCTACCATCGCTTGTGTGCACAATTGCGCCAACCCTACCAAAACAGGCGCCCCCGCGCCGAGAGCTTCCCAACTGCCGCTCAAATAATTATCGACCGGGTTTAGCCCCGTCACCGATTTTTTGACTGGTAAATACTCATCCATGGAGGAACTCTCTCAAACCGAAAACCAATCGAAATAGGATCCTGTTCTTTACGCATTGCCCCAAATACCCAAAACCAACATAATCCTATCCGATCCGATTCGATAGACCCAATGCGTTTCGCTTTGGCACTCAAGAATTACCCCCCCCCTTTCCAACGATCCCCTAACCCTCCTTGGAGCCCCAAAATGGCTTTGGTACCCCTTCGAAAAGTCTTGGACCATGCGGCCGAAAACAACTACGGAGTCGCAGCATTCAATGTCAATAATATGGAACAAATCCAGGCGATTATGGAAGCGGCCAAGGAGACGAATTCTCCTGTAATCATCCAAGCTTCCCGAGGCGCCAGAGCGTATTCCCAAGACGCCTACTTGCGCCACTTGATGCTCGCTGCCGTGGAACTCTACCCAAGCATCCCAATCGTGATGCATCAGGATCATGGAAACTCACCCGAAACCTGCCTCTCAGCCATCGAAAACGGCTTCACCTCCGTCATGATGGACGGCTCGCTGAAAGAAGATGGCAAGTCCCCCGCATCCTACGAATACAACGTCGACGTCACCCGGCGCGTCGTTCAAATGGCTCACGCCAAAGGTGTTTCGGTCGAAGGCGAACTGGGTTGCTTAGGTTCCCTAGAATCCGGTACTGGTGAAGCCGAAGACGGACACGGTGCCGAAGGCCAACTGAGCCATGACCAACTACTGACCGATCCAGATGAAGCAAAACGATTCGTCGAAGAAACCGGTGTCGACGCCCTAGCTGTGGCCATCGGTACCAGCCACGGAGCCTACAAGTTCACCCGGAAACCTGACGGCGAGGTTCTTGCCATGTCTCGCATCGAAGCGATCCACAAGAAAATCCCAAACACTCATTTGGTCATGCACGGTAGCTCTTCGGTTCCCCAAGAATTGCAGGACATCATCAATAAGTTTGGCGGCAAAATCAAGCAAACATGGGGCGTCCCGGTCGAAGAAATCCAACGCGGCATCAAGAGCGGTGTGCGAAAAATCAACGTGGATACCGATTGCCGATTGGCAATCACCGGTGCCATTCGCAAAGTCCTTACCGAAGGCCCAGAGAAGTTCGATCCGAGGGATTATCTCAAACCAGCTCGGACCGCCATGAAGGATGTCTGCGTGGCGAGAATGGTCGCTTTCGGTCAAGCTGGCCATGCCGATAAGATCAAATAGTCCTCTTGAAAAAAGAACTCAACTAATCCCCGAGCTCATAGAGCTCGGGGTCCACCTCCGGTGCTTGGAAAAGCCTTCGAAGCCCCCGGCCCTTTGCCCCCTCCGATGCCGGCGAAAAAGGATCGGATTGCTCGTCAATCGCTGTCCCCAAATCCTCGTCGATCGAATCGGGATCTTCGCCGGCCTCCATCCGCTTAATCGCCTCCAGCATCGCTCCAGTTGGCTGGCTTCCCGTAAGCTCAAACATTCGTTGCATCAGCCTCGCCATCTGCTTGGGATCCTCATCCGTCGAATCATCCTGCATGCCCGGAGCCATTTCGCTCAGCAACTGCTCGAACTTGGACTCGTCAAGATTCGCAAATGGATCGGCATCCCCCGATGAAGAGTTCTCGACCAAGCCCTTGGAAATAGCAAATCGCGAAACCTTCTTCTCCAGCCGATCGCATCCGCACTTGGGACATCTTGCCCCTTTAGGTACCTGCATACGCCGAGACAAAAAGCTGTAAACGGTATGGCACGGTGGGCAGTAAAACTCGTAAATCGGCATATCGATACACCCCAATTAAGTTCAGGCCCAAGTCCATCGGACTGCCTACACAATTTGCTCTGGGCTAGGATTCTTGACCAACAAGCCTAAGTGGCTATCATGCGAGCTAGTTATACCCCCTGATAAACCAATGGACGAGCCATTTTACGTGCTTCGAATCGAGTGCCCAAGGCATGGATAGCATGGACCAAGAAAAAGCCCCTCTGCTACCAACTCCCGATTTACTCGCCGAGTTGCAAAAAATCAGCGACTCCTTCGAACAATCACAGCCCGAAGCAATCCTCACTTGGGCCTTAGAGAAATACCAAGACAAGTTCACCATGGCCACTGCTTTTGGCCCCGAAGGAATGGTGATCCTTGAAATGCTCTCAAGAATCAACCCCAAATGCCATGTCTTCAATCTTGATACCGGTTATCAGTTTCCAGAAACCCTAAAACTGAGAGACCAAGTCGCACAGTTATACGGGATCGAAGTCGAGTTGATGAGGCCAGCTTTACCCGTCCTCGAATACGAAAAACTCCACGGTGGTCCAGTCTATAAGTCCGACCCGGGAAAGTGCTGTTCAGATCGCAAACTTGAAGTGCTCAAACGCGTTGCACTCGGACGCGAGGCTTGGGCTAGCGCCATCCGTCGCGATCAATCACCCGATCGAGCCAAAGCGGCAATCATCGGCTGGGACAAGAAATTCAGCTTGGTCAAAGTTAGCCCGCTTGCGAATTGGACGAAAAAACAAGTTTGGGATCGCATACTATCGAGCAAGATCCCTTACAATCCCCTGCATGACCAGGGATACACAAGCATCGGCTGCTGGCCATGCACCCGCGCAGTGACTTTCGGCGAAGACGAAAGAGCCGGGCGATGGAGCGGGACAGCCAAAACCGAATGCGGACTGCATACCCAAGATTGATGTATTGATCCTCTAACTTCAATAGACCTAGAAAGAACTCTGCAATGAGCAACACAACCAGCGTAATCATGAAGACCAACAAGGGTGACTTGACCATAGAACTCGATGCTCAATCAGCACCCAAGACCGTCGAGAACTTTTTAAACTATGCCCGTGCTGGACACTACGATGGTACGATCTTCCACCGAGTCATTGCGAACTTCATGATCCAAGGTGGCGGCTTTACCCCTGATATGAAACAAAAGGGAACCAAGCCCCCAATCGTCAATGAGTCGTCCAATGGATTAAGCAACAAAAAATACACCATCGCCATGGCGCGAACCTCCGTCCCCGATAGTGCCACAAGTCAATTCTTCATCAATGTCACCGACAACGATTTCTTGGATAAAGCCAAGTCGGGCGATAGAGTCGGATACTGCGTTTTCGGAAAAGTGACTTCTGGTACCGACGTTGTCGAAGCGATCAAAGCAGTGGCTACTACCAACAAAAATGGACATGGCGATGTCCCAGTAGAAACCGTCCTGATCGAATCGGTGCAAGTCCTCTAGTAGCAATCAAGTTGATCAGCTCAGGTTGATCATCTCATGGCAAGGACGAAAAATTTCGCTTCAGATAACCACCTCTAAAGGGACGATCCGTGCTTCTGGATCGTCTCGAGCCTGTCAGGGCTTCCTTGCAATGCAGTAGATCCGGTTCGCTGTCCTGACCAGAATTCGGTCGCTGAGAATCGCTGGGCTTGCCATCCCCATGTCGTCTTCCTCAAGCTCATTGGTTGACAAGACCTTGAACTCATCTCCAGCTTGGATCACGAACGTTTTCCCATCTTCATTCAAGCAAAAAATCTTGTTTCCATAAGCCCAAGGGCTTGTGGTGAAGGCTCGACCATTGGGAATCCGTTGTCGCGAGTAAATTTCCTTGCCTGTAGCAGAATCGTAACACGCAAATAGCCCAGCGTCGTAGAGAACATAGAGCCTTCCATGGTAAACCAATGTCGAAGGATTGTAGGGTGCCCCTTTGGGTACGCTCCAAGCAATCGACTCAGAGCTAGTAGCCCCTTCGCTCAAGCTGATGTCCCCACTGGCTCCTGGCTTGATGGCATAGATCGGCCTTGTTTGATCTGCCACATACCCAGATGTGACATAGAGCAATCCATCAGCCTGGTAAGGGGTCGCGATAGTGATCGATGACATCCCTTTCAAGGACCAAAGAAGATTGCCCTGCAAATCGTAAGAGCGGACTTGACCAGTTCCAGCCGTGACAATCTCAGTCCTTGTTGGATTCGTCCAAACAAAAGGCGTTGACCAATTGCTCTTCTCCTCTCGGGCTACTTTCCAAATCTCCTTGCCCGTTTGGGCATCCAAGCAAACCAAGTAGGAGGTCTTTTCATTGTCATTGCACAAGTACAAACGGCCTTCATGCAGAACAGGCGAAGCGGCCGCGCCCCAACCCAATCGTGTGGGAAGAGCTTCCAAATCATATCGCCAGATTGGATTGCCTTCGAAATCCAAACAGAAAATACCAAGACTGCCAAAGCAGCAGTACACCCGTTTTCCATCCGTGACGGGAGTTTCTGAAGCAAAACTGCTCTTAATGTGAATCGATGACTTGGGCACCCCCTCATGGACTTGCTTTTCCCAGAGAACCTCCCCAGACCCCAGATCCAAACAAAGAACCTTCCACTGGTGGACCGACGTCGGTGGCTTGCGCTCACCTCCGAAATAAAGACCTTTCTTGGCAGGTTCGTAAGCCTCCGAATTGACCACGGTAGTTAGGAAGACTTTATTATCCCAAACTACAGGGGATGACCAGCCTCGACCAGGGAGGTCTTTTTTCCAAGCGATATTGTCCGTCGTGGTCCATTGATCTGGCAACTTGCTGTCCGATGCGGACCCGTCGGTACTGATCGACTCAGCAGAAATCCCTCTAGCCTGTGGTCCGCGAAACTGAGGCCAACGCTCTTGGGCATGGACCTGAGCACCAGCCAATACAAAGACCATTACCGCAAGAACGCTTTTTCTGAGATGCTCTACACATGCCATTGATTCGATCCTTGGATGAAAAAACAATCTCGAACTGACGTTTGCAGGATTAAGCCTAAGAGCAGCTCAACCACATGATTAGCTGCGGGCTCGTGGGTGTGCAAGGGTTAACCAAGCACCATCCTGAGCGGAACTCGCAACGCACTGCTGGATAAAATACATACCTTCAACACCGTCGTGGACGTTGGGGAATACCGTGTTGACTCTTTCTATCTTGTGGCCTTGGGACACCGCGATCATCGCGTCGTAAGCTGAACAGTAAATATTCGCAAAAGCCTCAAAGAAAGCTTCCGGGTGTCCGCTGGGTAGACGGCAAGCTCCACGACCACTTGCATTCATGAACGGTGCGTTTGGATCTCGGGTGTAGAGTCGATGGGGTTGGCCATTTTGGCGAACCACCATCACGTTGGGTTCTTCTTGACGCCACGACAATGCACCCTTGGTTCCATCGATCTCTATGAATAGATCATTCTCGCGGCCATGGCTGATCTGGCTTGCGGTGACCGTCCCAAGGGCTCCATTTTGGTAGCGGATCACGGCAGTGCCGTAATCGTCAAGCTTGCGTCCGGGCTCGAATGCCTTCAAGTGACAACTGATCTGGGCAGGCAAAAGTCCAGTCATATACCGGCCCAGGTTGTAGGCATGGGTCGCGATATCTCCAAAACAACCAGCCGCTCCACTCTTGGACGGATCGGTTCTCCAAGCAGCTTGCTTTTGATCAGAGTCCTCCAACTTGGTCCTTAACCACCCTTGGATGTAGTTAGAGCGAACGGCCTGGATCTCTCCAAGTTCACCACTTTGGATCATCTCACGTGCCTGACGCACCAAAGGATATCCCGTGTAATTATGAGTCAAAGCGAATACCGAGTTGGACTTGTCAACAATCGCAGCAAGTTCTTCAGCCTGCGCCAGGTCAAATGTCATCGGCTTGTCGCAAACGACATGAAAACCCGCCTCAAGAGCTGCTTTTGCAACTTCAAAATGCGTGGAATTCGGAGTGGTTACTGAAACAAAGTCAACCCGCTCTCCAACTGGTTTTTTCGCTTCCTCGGCAAACATCGCCGCATAAGAAGGGTAGGCTCGC
>JAGWZB010000288.1 GCA_018969045.1 Planctomycetota bacterium
TGGATTTGACCATGGGTGGACCTAGTTTCCAGGACTTTGTCATCGAACACCCCGAACATTCGCCCCATTATGAGTACCATCTGTACAATCCCGAAGACACTCAGAGCCATCGTCGAAGCGTGTATCGATTCCTGGTACGATCCCAACCTCAGCCTTTTATGACAACGCTCGATTGCGCAGACCCTTCCATGCGTGTCGATAAACGGAATGAATCGCTAAGCCCGCTCCAAGCCTTGGCGTTGCTCAACAACGGGTTTGTCGTGACCATGAGCTCGCACTTCGCAAAACGGATCGAAGCGGAATCCTCCGACGATGTTCCATCAACAGGACACAAGTCCCAGATCCATCGCATGTTTCAATTAGCCTTCGGAAGAGATCCCATCGACTCCGAAAGGATCGCGCTAGAGCATTACATCTCAGAGCACGGGTTAGCAAATGCATGCCGATTGATCTTCAATCTCAACGAATTCTCCTTTGTGGATTAGGCTTAACCGATGAACAACCCTCTTGGAGTCCTCTCCAGACGACGGATGCTCGAGTCGCTCGGGCACGGATTTGGTGGGATCGCTCTAGGCGCACTGCTAGATCAAGAAAACTCGATAGCAGGACAGGAAATTGGAAGCGGAGCCAATTTAGATCGCTTGCACCATAAACCCAAAGCCAAACGAGTCGTGCAATTGTTTATGGCCGGGGCTGCCAGCCATATCGATTTGTTCGACTACAAGCCAGAACTGGTCAAAAGGCACGGGCAAGAAAGTGATTTTGGAGAACCCGTCGAAGCCTTCCAAAACGGATTAGGCCCCTGGCTTAAACCGGTGTGGGACTTTAAACCCTACGGAGCCTGCGGAAAACTTCTTAGCCAGCCGGTCTGTGATTTAGGTGTCGTCGCCGACGATTTAGCGTTTGTCCATAACGTGGTTGGAAAAACAGGTGTGCACAGCCAAGCGACACTGCTGCATGCAACTGGCTTTCAGTTGCCAGGCTTCCCGGGAATGGGAGCCTGGGTCAGCTACGGTCTTGGTAGTATGAACGACAATCTACCAACCTTCGTGGTCTTCCCCGATCATCGCGGAATGGCCAGCAACGGGACCAAGAACTGGGACAGCGCCTTTCTGCCCGCCCAGCATAGCGGGACCGTCATCTACCCAGGCTCCGAGAATCCAATCGCAGACCTTCGACCCCATAAATCCGGAAACTTCATCACCCAAGCCAGCGAAGCCGCAGGGCAGACTCTGTTGGCCCAACTAAACCGTGAGCATTCGCAACAACGCCCCAGCGACCAGAGGCTCGAATCGCGCATTCGAAGCTACGAATTGGCCGCCCGGATGCAATTGGCTGCACCCGAAGCACTGGATTTTTCTCAAGAGCCCCAGCACATCCTCAAACTCTATGGTTTAGACCAAATCCCCTCGAACTTCGACAAAGAAATCAACCCCGTAGAGGAAGTCGTCCATTTCTCCAGAAAATGCCTCGCAGCCCGAAGGATGCTGGAACGAGGTGTCCGCTTCATCCAAATCTGGTCTGGAAACGACAACGGATTCCCAAGAAGAAATTGGGACTCCCACGAAGATATCCAACGAGACCACGGACCACTTGCAGCAGGAATGGCCAAAGGCGCTTCGGCGCTCATCCAAGATCTCAAGCAGCGAGGCATGCTCGAGGATACCATCATCCTATGGACCACAGAATTCGGGCGAATGCCTAGCTCCCAAGGTGGCAAAGGGCGTGATCATAATCCTTACTGCTTCACCAACTGGCTCTGTGGAGGGGGAATTCGAGGCGGGATCAGCTACGGGCCCAGCGATCCATTCGGATACAAACCATTGGATCGAGAAAACCCCACCCAAGTCTACGATATCCACGCGACGATCCTGCACTTACTGGGAATCGACCACACTCGACTGACCGTCCGCCATAACGGAATCGACCGCAGGCTCACGGACGTTCACGGCCAAATCATCAAGGATCTGATAACTTAATCTACTTCCCCAGACGCGTATCCTTAGGTTTTTGAGAAAAAATACCCCCGCCACGGAGTGGTTTCTCGCCCCAAAAATCGAAACTTTGGCACGGCGGTTTGCCTCGGAAATGCCCCAGACCCTCCGTCCGTAACCTTTCGTATCAACAGCACTTAGCGAAAGCAACGGTTTTGCTAGCAAACCTCCAGGTATTCTGAACCACTGGGGTAAATCGACGCAATTCCAAGTTTTTTCCTGGCGATTCTTTAGCGATGGTGGGTAGACGGAGCGGTTGTGCAGTCGTGGGACATCCCTATACTGACCCCACTTATCGGACGCCGTTGGATTTTGCTCAGTCGGCAAACTCTTCGGTTTCGGCAAGGTTTGCCAGGTGTTCATCTCAACAGGGGTGGGCCTGCAAGCCATGTCCCGAATCGAACGGATTTGTCGGCAACAACCTGCAATGACTCCTCGATGATGATCGAGCGAAATCCTTTGGCATGCGCGACTAGCTGGGCTGTGCACCTTGATTCACTTCGAGGTTGCTGGTGGCAAGATGGACCTGAGCTATGCCGTGCGATTGATTTTTAACTTGTCCCGAAAAAGGAAAGGGGTCCCCACGATGTTGCGTTCAGCGACTTTGGCGGTTTTGTTGATTTTGGCTGGATCTGGATTGGCTGGGAATGGATCAATTCTCGGTGCCGACCCGGTGACACAACCTCCGCGATTGAGCGAACCTGAGGTTTTGCCCTACGAAGTGGCTTATCGAAAAGCTCGCGACGAGCGGAAACCTCTGCTTATTCTCGTAGGTGCCGATTGGTGTCCTGCTTGCAAGACTCTAAAAAGCGACACGATTGTCCCTATGAAACAGTCGGGGGCCCTCAAAGAGGTCATCTACACCCAACTGGATAAAGACGCAAACCCTGAGCTAGCCAACGAGGTGATGCAGGGTAAAATCTTGCCTCAATTGGTTGTATTTTGCCAAAGCGACACGGGCTGGAAGCGTTTCTCTCTGACTGGCATGCAGACGGAAACCAGGGTCAAGGAATTGATCCGAAAGGCATCCGAAGCACTTCCTGCTCGTCGCTGAGACTCTTTGACTGAGGTAGGCAGTCGGAAATCGGATTGCATTGATGGTATTCGAAAAATTCGCGGGTTCCGTTCGTTCAGCGGTTCCCTTGGCTCCCTATACCTGGTTGCAACTGGGTGGCTCGGCGGCGTTTTTCGCCGAGCCCACAGACGCCGACCAATTGCAGGCGATCGTCCAAACGACAAACCGAGAAGGAATGCCCATCAAAGTCCTCGGGGGTGGATCCAACGTCCTTGTTCGCGACAAAGGCTTCGATGGACTGGTGATCCACCTGTCTGCCCCATTCTTTGAACGTATTTCTATCCTCGGAAATACCGTCCAGTGCGGTGGTGGAACTCGACTAGCCCACCTGATCACCGCATGCGTGGGTGCTGGTCTCGGAGGGCTCGAACACCTCGTAGGAATCCCCGGCACAGTCGGTGGCGCACTTCGCAGCAACAGCAGCACCGACGAAGGAGACATCGGTCGACTGATGACCCAAGCAACCTTGCTATCTCGGCAAGGCCAACTGAACACGGTCACTGCAGATCAAGTCAATTTTTCCCATCGCCGAAGCAGTCTCGATGAACTGCTCATCCTGGATGCTTCCTTCGAGTTAGAAAAAGGTGATGTCCGGCAACTGACCAAACGGGAACAAACCTTCTGGATCGTTAAACGGAGTAAACAACCGAATTATCCAACTAGGTCCGCCCTCGCATTCATCGATCTCGATGGTGTTTCGGCCGTCGAACTCCTTCAACGCAGCGGCGTTAACGGCTTGATCGAAGGCAGTGTCCAACTGAATTCAACATACCCTAACTACATCACCGCCAATACGGGTGCGACTTCTGCACAAGTCATCGCATTGTTGGAACGTGCGCAGAAGATTGTTTTCGACAAAACCGGATTTTCTTTACAACCACATGTTGTCGTTTGGTAAACCGAACCCATCGATGCCAGTAGTCCGTGCACAGTTACTCGTGCCCAGTCACGTATTTTGGCTTGGGTAACTCCGGTACCTTCTTGACCTCCTCCAACAACACCTCCACCCCTTTCTCGAGTTGCTTGTCTATCCCCGCAGGCAACTCCCCGGGCGATGGCCAAACAATATAGTCTGGCTCCGCTCCGTTTAACTCCATATCCTTGCCATCGCGAATCGAAAACCAACCTCGAAATGGTGCCCGAAGTACGCCGATGTCATTGATACGAACCGCACCGGTACTGACGACTCCTCCCGCAGTTTGAACTCCCACCAACTTCCCGCGACCCAATGCCTTGATCGCGTGGCTAAAGATCTCCGCATTGCTATAGCTGTTCTGGTTGCACAAGACCACGATAGGTTTTGACCAAGTCGCGTAGATCATTCGATCGTGAGGGTAGCCAACACCACCACCCCTAGGAACCGTTATCGCATGCTTGGGCTGCGTCAACGATGTTAGCAAGTGGTCTGTAGTCGAACCCCCTCCATTGTCCCGAACGTCAATGACCAAGCCTTCCTTTCCATACCCTACGTTATAAAGTTGCTCTTCGAATTCCAAAAAGCTCGATTCGTCCATGGCTTGTATGTGCAGATAACCTAACTTGCCACCCGATAGCTTATCGACCATCTGACGATTGTGCTCAAGCCACTTGTCGTAAAGTAACGGACGGACCCGAGCATAAGAAATCGGTCGAATCACGATGCTTAACTCCTCGCTGCCCTGCTCCTTGGCTCGCTGGACCAGCAAATGGATATCCCGATCCAATGGGCCGTTAAGGACCTGTGTCAGGTCCATCGATGGATCGACTCTCGTCCCGTCAATGCTCAAGAGGATGTCGCCGGCAACCAGCCTGCTCTTGGCCTTATCACTAGGACTCTCTGGCAATACATCTTTTACCTTAAGCCCCGGGCCTAAATGACTAGGATCAAATCGGACTCCCAGATGGGCTGTGGGATGCTCTCGCCGACGAGGAGTCTCTGGTTCGGGCGCATCCGAAACAGAAGCGGTGAAACCAAGGTGAGAACCGTTGAGTTCTCCGAGCATCAACTCGATGATCTCGCCAAGCCCTCGCTCGTCGTAGGATTTAGAAGCAGCTTCGACATACTTGCGTCGAACTTCTTCCCAATTCCGGTTACCCATCGCAGGGTCGTACCAAATTTCGTGCATCGCCAACCAAGCGGCGTTAAAGCCTTCGCGGTACCGCCCGGAACGAGACCGATCATGGAGCACATTGATCCCATAGCTAGTCTCTTTTTCACCATTCTCAAGCTTGGTCGGGGCCCCTTTTGCCAACCCAAGTATGCTATTGGATGATTTCGTCCAACGAGCATCGCTTAAAACCGTCGAACTCATCAACTTAGGGGTGAGCTTGTCAGGAAACTCAACGCTATACCAACCTTGCTTGCCTTCGACCGAAGCCGAGAACGCAAGTTTCTTTCCATCTGGTGAAAAGATCAAGTTGGACTCGCGAGTATCCTGCAGATTGATTCGTCGCAATCGCTCATGGATCCTATCAAAATCGATCCGAACCAACTTTGGCTCTCCCTCGGCTGCCTTGTCAGTCTTGGGCTTATCCTCGGCAACCTTTGCGTCAGCAGGCTTTGCGTCCGCAGGCTTGCTCTCCGACGACTCCGGTTTGCTCTCTGCAACAACTGGCTGCTTGGGTCGCTTCTTTTTCATCGCTTCGATCGCCTTTTCCAAAGTTCGATCTCGCGATGATTCGTCGTCAAACTCCTCTTGAAGATAAACGTAATAGATATCGCTCTCTTCTTTGGATCGCCTTCCGGTAAAGGCCAAGATTCTCCCGTCTGGAGAAAACACAGGGGATTGGTCGTTATCTGGGTGCCGTGAAACATTGACCGCTGGAGCATGCTTATCCAACGGCATAACCCAAATCTCGCTGTTGAAATCGTCATCTTGAGCCGCATAAGCCACCCAACGACTATCAGGTGAAATGCTGTAGCCGACTTCGCTAAAACTCTCTACCAAACTGGTGGTCTCTTTGGTTTCAAGATTCAT
>JAGWZB010000289.1 GCA_018969045.1 Planctomycetota bacterium
AAGGCCAGGGTATTACGCGAAGGGAGTTCGGTCACGGTTGTCGCCTTGGCACGCATGGTCCATCTGACACTCAGTGTCTGTGATTCTTTGGAATCGCAAGGCATATCGGTCGAGCTGATCGATCCTCGAACCGTCAATCCACTCGATACGCAGACGATCCTAGGTTCGTTGACCAAGACAGGACGACTGCTTGTGATCGACGAAGCCCCTGGGCTTTGCGGATTTTCGGCCGAAATTGCTGCAAGGATGGCGGATGTGGGATTCGACCAACTCGACGCTCCGATCAAGCGTGTTACGGGTGAGGCTTGCCCTACCCCTTATAGCCCATCGCTTGAGAAGATGGTTGTTCCGTCAGCCGATACGATCGCTCGAGCGATCCGTGAATTGGTGGAGGAATAAACCATGGCACAGGAGATACGATTTCCCCGATTGGGATGGTCGATGGAGGATGGTCGATTCGTGGGTTGGCTCAAGGAAAACGGCCAACACATCCAGGAAGGCGAACCGTTGTTCGAGATGGAAGGGGAGAAGGCCGTCCAGGAGATCGAATCGATCGGTTCGGGAATACTATATCGCTTGCCCACAGGTCCGACGCCAGAGACGGTTGTCACCGTGGGTTGTTTGCTCGGTTATCTGCTCGAACCTGGTGAGGAGCCACCACAAACCACGCCACCAGAACCTTTGGGGTCGACCCAAGCCGAAACGCCAAGGACGGATGTTCAAAAGACCAAGCTTTCAGCGGGCATGACGGCGGCAACACCACGAGCAAGACGATTGGCCAAGGAGTATGGGATCGATTGGCGAACGCTTGCGGGGACTGGCCGAGCAGGTCGTATACGAGAGATCGACATCAAGCGGTATGCCGAAAACGCAACTCAGACACAGGGGGCTGTTCTTAGCCAAGTTTTCACTTCTCGCAGAAAATCGATAGCGGAGCGATTAAGGAACAGTCGCCAGAAGACGATTCCGGTAACGTTGCACACACGCTGCGACGCGACCGGTTTGGTGAATTATCGCAATCAGTTAAAGTCCACTGGTGTGCCGCTGGTTGCTTCATTCAACGATATCATTGCCAAGCGGTTGGTGGTTGTACTTGGTAAACATCCAGCGATGCGAGTTCGATGGAAAGACGACCACAGCGACTTAGAGATCGTCGAGCCGTTGGATTGCCACATTGGCTTAGCGGTGGACACTCCAGAAGGTTTGCTGGTGCCAGTGATACGCGATATATCGAGTTTGGCGCTGGACCAAATTGCCAGTCAGTCGCTGGAACTTATAAGCACTGCAAGATCGGGTCGATTGACACGATCTCAGATGCAAGGTGGAGTAATCACGTTGACCAATTTAGGATCGTATGGCATCGACGCCTTTACACCGATCATCAACTATCCTGAGATTGCGATTTTAGGGATTGGGGCGATACGCAAAGAACCTGTTTTCATGCAGGATTCGCGGTTGGAGGCTAGGCATATAATGTCGCTGAGTTTGACGTTCGATCATGCGGCGATTGATGGAGCGCCTGCGGCGGCGTTTCTCAAAGCGTTGGTAGAGGACTTGGAGTCCTTTGAGGGCTGATCAATCATCGTCTTCGGCTGATTGAGTGTCTTCGTCGTCTTCTTCTTGAAGGTTGTTGTAGTTTAACGGGGAGATTGCGCGCCGGAGCGCTTTGGTCATGGCTTCGATGGGTGGTTCCAGACCGGTGAAGAGTCGGTACTGGTATGCGGCTTGGCGGACGAACATGCTAAGTCCGGTGATGACTGGGCAACCGATCGATTTGGCTTGTCGAATCAAAAGGGTTTGTTCGGGGTTATAGACGGTATCGAAGACCAAGGTGCGTTGATCGAGGTTATCTTTGCGGAACGGGGTAGCATCCATTTCGGGGAACATGCCGATTGGAGTACCGTTGACCAAGATGTTTGGCTGAGCGCTGTGGCGTTCTTCCCAGGGGACGGCACGTCCTCCGATTTCTTTGGCGAGTTTTTCAGCGGCCTCTTGGTTGCGACTCGAAATGGCTACGCGTACACGTCTTTGGGCCAAGCCCCACCCGATCGCGCGAGACACTCCACCTGATCCCAGAAGGAGAGCAGATTTCCCTTCGAATGGGTTAGGTTCTTCATAGATTTTAGATAAACCGTAGGCGATGCATTCCATAGCGGCGCGGTAATCGGTGTTATAGCCGATGCGATCTTCACCGCTGAAGACAATGGTATTGCAGGCACCGATACCTTGGGCTGCGGCTTCGGCCTGGGTTAACAGCGGCAGGATCGATTGTTTGTGGGGGATCGTCACGCTTAAGCCTCCGATGCCTTCACGTTGGCACCAGCGGATGAACGGTTCGATGTCTTGAGCGGCAACGCGGAAGGGCAGGTATCGGTAATCCAGTTCGTTGGCTTGAAATGCGCTGTTATGAAGCATAGGGCTGTACGAGTGGGCTACGGGGTCAGCCACGACACCGAAGATTTTGGTTTTGTCGGTGATCGTTTCAGCTCGAAAGATGTTCTTCATGTCTTGGTAGGACAATTGACCTGGAGCGACACGGCGATCTAAGTTGAACACGCAGTAGGTGAATGGAGCACCGTATCGCGTTGCGAGGATGCGGGTCATCGAGCCGTAGTCACCCATGGCGATGCCGATGGTTGGGATTTTGGCGTTTCGCATAAGTTCGATCACGCGAATCGAATCCTCGAAGGAGTTGGCTTGGACAGCCACTTTGACGATATCCGCATCGAGCTTAGCGAGCCTTGCGTGAATTGCTTCGAGGTCTTGAGGTACGCCTTCAAAATTATGGTAGCTGATGATCCGTTTGGTTTTGCCATAGCGGGGGATTTTCGCGGCCGTGTCTTCTTCGAGATCGACGTACTCGACCCCTTGGGCGATGGATTGTCGAAGCAGCATCAAGCGATCCTCTTCGGATTTTTCCCAGCGGCCACCGTCTTGTTTTCTGCGGCATGTGACGACGACGGCGGTAGGTCGATTTTTCAGGACTCGTGCTAGCTCGACGCTGCGGGCGATGTAATCCATCCTGAGTTCGACGAGCTTAGCCCCTTGAGCAGCTACATCGAGATGTTCTTGGATGGTGTGCTTATGACGAGTACGGGCGACGGTGACGCAAAGCATGCTTAGGGACGAAAATAGGAGAAAAGAATTACTTCGATGGTGGACCAGACCAAGTTAAAAATCTCTTAAGGAGGGTTGGTCCAGGTTCGGTTAAAAAGCTCTCGGGGTGGAATTGCCAGCCTTCGACAGCGTAGTCTCGATGTCGAACTCCCATGATAATTCGGTTTCCTTGGGAGTCTTGCACCCAGGCCGAGACCTGCAGGCAGTTGGGCAGACTTTCCGGGAGAATGACCAAGGAGTGGTAGCGGGTTGCGACGAAGGGGTTAGGAAGTCCTTGGAACATGCCTTGGTTGTCGTGGAAAATGCGATCGGTTTTCCCATGCATGAGTTCTGGGGCCCGGACGATTTTTCCTCCAAAGGCTTGGCCGATCGATTGGTGACCTAGGCAAACGCCTAGGATAGGGAATTCTTTGTGAAGTTCTTCGATAACAGGCACACAGATCCCGGCTTCGTTGGGGGTGCATGGGCCTGGGGAAAGCAGGATTCTTTCGGGTCCAAGTTCACGCACTTGTTGGACCGTCAGTTCATCGTTTCGAACCGTGCGTACATCGAGACTTGGGTCGATTTCACCCAGTCTTTGAACGAGGTTGTAAGTGAACGAGTCGTAGTTATCGATCAACAGAATCATTGATCTGGTTCATTCGAGACCAAGTGGTTATTCTTGCGAGGCGTTCCATGCTAGCAACTAGGATATTGGGCCTATAAGAGTAACCGCAACCGAGAAAAAAGGTACTGCTTTGGGTCGAAACGTGCTGAAGTTGGCTAGGTGGAGCGACGATAACGATCCTGACGAATTCTCATTGCGCACCACTTAACCCGATAGCTTTTATGGAACGATTATCCATTGCCGGCCCTTCGACGGTCTCTGTTTCAGGGATTTTCCTTGGTTCGGGTCGGGTTGAAAGGGACGGAAGTTCTGTAAGTTTACGAGATTCCGATGGGTCCCAAGGAGTTGGCGGCAGTAAGTCGAAGAAGGTTGGATTTGCTAGCGAAACTGGTTTGTGGGGATCATCGGCGTGCGATTCTCAGGGAAATGGTCAGTGGCCATTAGGATCCCAAGCGTCGGATCGGAGCGTGGTAGGGGTCCGCTGGTAGTTTTTTTGCTACTTCCGGGGACAGTCCCCGAGCAGCATTGACCGTTTGCTAGCTAAAAATTCGCCTTTGTCCGGGGACAGTCCCCGAGTCGCTTGGAAAATTTGCTAGCAAAGAAATCGCATCGCGCCTGGGGACAGTCCCTGCGCAGCAGAGACCGTTTGCTAGCTAAAAAATTCGCCTTTGTCCGGGGACAGTCCCCGAGCAGCTTGAAAATATTGATAGCAAAAATCCTGTTTTTTTGCTACTGCGGATTACTTGCTAGCAAACAATCTGGCTCCCAGCCGATCGCCCAAAGCAATTGCAACTGTGCCCGATTGCTGTCACTGACCGCTCGCAAATAGACTCGCTGCGCAGCCTCATAAGCCTGTACCGATTGCAACACCTCTATCGGTAACCCCTGTCCCTGCCTGATTCTCTCTAAGTTCTTCTCGTAGGAACCCTTGGCCGAATCAACCGCCCTCTGACTTACTTCTATCTGCTCCCGACGGACCATCACTTGTACCCTCGATTCGGCAACCTCCTGCGCTACCTGATCCATCATCCGCAACCTGCTATACATCGCTTGCTGAACCTGTGCTTGTCGCTCCCGACGCGCTGCCTGTTCTCCCAAACCCATATTCCGAAGTTCCCAACTCATCAGTGCATCGATGTCATAACGCCCTCCCCAATCCCCAACACGATTGCCCAACCCTCCTCCAAAAGTTCCTGTGCTGTATCCCAACAAAACACTCGGTACAAAGGGTGCCGACCTCTCTCGCTCATAAGCAGCACTTGCCGCCAATACCAACGCTTGAGCCTCCGCAAGCTCAGGTCGACGGTGCAACGCTCCAAGTATTTGGTCTTGCTCTGCATTCTGCAATTCCACCAACTGCAACGGTACTACCATCGCATCAAGGGGAACAAGTTTCGAGGTTCCCGGAATACTCAACGCCCTAGCCAATCGTGTTGACGCCGACAACTTACGCTCCGTACTCCCCAAAACTCTTAACTTCGCCAACGACTCCTCTGTACTTAACCTCTGAGAATCAGAAACCAGACCACTTCCTGTCTGCGCATAATCCCTGGTGATCCTCGATAGCTCCTCGATCCTCTGTGATGACGCTATTAGCAAACTCTCTTCCTGATAGGCATCGAGCAACTCCACATACGCTAGCGATGCTGTTAGCATCTGCTGGTTCTCTACCGCCAAGGCTGCATGCTCCTTGGCCCAAGCTGCCCTCTGGGCAACCTTGGGAAGAAAAATCGCATCGGCTAAATGAAATTGAGCCACAAGTCCCGGCCTGGGAGTTGTCCCAGCCGCAATCGCGCCTGCCCCAAGCCCCGCTTGGAACGAGTTGCTGTTGATATCCACAATCGTACCATTAATCGCTTGGTAGTTCCCATCATGCCGATGGTAATTGAATCCCGCCTGGATCGATGGTAACCACATGAGCTCCGCTCGATCCAGCTGCGCATAAGCCTCCTGAACTCTCCACTGCGCATGACCAACCACCGGATGCGTTCCACCAATTCTGGCCAATGCACTTGGCAGATTGATGGGTATCTCTTCTGTCTCGAAATCTGATCCGACCGATCCGACTGATCCGACCGATCCGACCGATCCGACTGAGCCGACTGAGCCGACTGTTGCGCAGCCTCCCATCGCAGTTCCAACCAAACCGGCGTAAACAGCTCTCCTGATTGAAACGTGCAATCTTCTAGGCATGAAATCGCTCTCTCCTTGTTTACAAGAAGACTTCGGCATTCACGCTTGGCAATCTGTACGGCTTATGC
>JAGWZB010000290.1 GCA_018969045.1 Planctomycetota bacterium
CATGCGGCAGAACGGTATTTGTTTCCAACCATTGCAAGCTCGAAGTGCTCGCGGCGATGATCACTCGCAATTGTCAAGAGGATTGGAAGCTTGACGATTGATTCCGTTGGGGCGTGTCTACTCCTGAGCATCGCTCCGTGATTCGATCGAGGAGACTTGTGCATTAGGGCCACTATGAAGCCACTTGGCCCCGGCCAACTCAATGGTATGGGATCGTCCGCTTGCTTTTTGGACACATTCACCCAGGACTCGTCGAATCCACTCATCGGCGATTTCCCGATCGGAGCGACCATCGCAAAGGTCCAGTTGCTCAAGTCCCCAGGAATCGGGTTTGCCCAAATAGACCTTGACTCTCGCAGGCATAAACAGGGGGCTGATGACCGAAGTGCCCATGCGGGCACCCTCGATCCAAACCGGGACAAGGGGAACGTGAGCTCTCAGGGCAACGATGGCTGCGCCAGGCCGAACTGCCATCCAAGCATCTTGGGTTCGATTGATGCGGCCTTCTGGAAACATCCCGACGAAACTACCGCACCTTGCCATCTGGATTGCTTGTTTGGTGGAAGCGGTATCTACTCCACCTCGATTGGTGGGTATGCATTGAAAACTGCGCAGCAATAACCCCACGATTGGGACTTTGAAATACTCACCGGCAACCATCCAGTGAACTCGGTCGCCCGAGGCCAATTGGATGAAGCATGGATCGACCGACGAACGGTGATTGGCCACCAGGATAGCACCTTGATGCTTGCAAGTACCACATCGAGGAACTTTGGGCTTAGTCGCCGATTCATCGGAGGATGCTTCGAGCAGTTCCTCAAAGTCAGCGATCAGATTAGGGGATCGCTCCCAGGATCCGGTATTTGGATCCTGTTGATAGATCTCGACGCGCCATAGGTAGCGAGCCATCAGGTAGACCGGAGCATACTGGATCCTCTGCCAGGGGGTATATTTTCCGGGCTTTAGCAGAAGCCAAAGGGCAACGCTCAGCAAAAACGCCAAGACCAAAAAAAGGAATGCTAATGCAAAAGGCGTCATCGATGTGCTTTCGTAATCCGGACGCCTAAGTCTTTAGCGAACCGTCGTTTAGGAAAAATCGGGCTTGGACCGGGGACTGTCCCCGGGCAGTCTCCGAGCAATTTATCAGTAAAAATGCTAGCAAACCCGGGGAGATTTTGGGGGTCCTAGGCCGGTAATTCACGAAAAATAGGTAGTCAATATCCCCCCGTTTCGGTTATTGTTAGGGGGAGAAATCCCAAGCTCGAACTTTAGCCGGTCGGGAGCTGGGACGCCTAGACCATCGAAGCGATGCAAGAGGCCTCCATGGGTTGTTCCTGAGTCTCGCGGCCACGGACTCAGGGCTTCAATTTCCTAAGCAGAGGAGGTTGCCCAGGTTGACGGATCTTGCACAAGCTCGAAACTGATCGAACCTCCCAGTTCGATCCACCAGCACGGCGCGTTGAATGGAAACTCAGAGTGCATGCTGCGATGGTGCCAAGGCGTCTAGCCCGACCGGCCTTTTCTTTTCAATGCCATCGATCCATATCCCTGTTCTGCTTGAGCCGATCTTCACCCACTGGCTTGATGGCTTGCTGCCTGAAACCCAGGATCGAGATCCGCTTGTCATTGTCGACGGAACGTTCGGTGGGGGTGGCCACACGCTTGAGATCGCCAAACGCTTACGAGCTGGTGATTGTATTGTGGGGATTGACCGTGACCCTCAAGCGATCTTGCAATTCATCGCTTTGCATCCTGAGTTTCCTGTGTCCAAGTTTCAAATGCCTGAGGGTCTGACCGGTTGGTCGCCCCATGGCATGGTGCTGCCTTCAGGATGTCAACTGTGGTTATCCTGCGGTTCGTATTGCAATTTGTCGGAGTTGCTTGCAGGTTTGAGGATCCCGAGTGTGCACGGGATCTTGCTCGACTTGGGACTTTCCAGTGATCAGCTTGCTGACCAGCAGCGAGGTTTTTCATTTCGTGTCGATGCACCTTTGGATTTGCGATTTGATCCTACAGGGGGGATACCGGCTTTCAAATGGCTACAGCATCACAGTGAGAAGGAGATCGCAGATGCGATTTATCAGTTTGGCGAGGAGCGATTTTCGCGGCGGATTGCAAGAGCGATTATTGAACAGAACCGAACATCTCCGATCGAGACGTCCAAACAACTGGCAGATCTGATTCATCGCATCTTGCCTGGTCGAGTCCATGGCCGAGTCGACTCAGCGACCCGAACGTTTCAGGCGTTACGGATCGTCGTGAACCGAGAGCTCGAGCATGTACAAGCGGCACTTGAGAGGCTTCCTGGCACGCTGCATCTTTCACAGGGCGGTTTAGACAATTCGGCAAAACCACCGGCGGGTCGTTTGGCGATCATTTCATTCCATTCGTTGGAGGATCGTCTGGTAAAGAACGCGATGAGGGACGATCCGCGACTGAAAAACTTAACCAAAAAACCATTAGTCGCATCCGAGGCTGAGATTGCAGCAAATCCTCGCAGTCGATCTGCTAAATTAAGGATCGCCGAGCGTCAGGCATAACCGTTCCATTTGTGGTCGATCCATAGCCACCGAGTTCAACACCTTTTTTGGCACTGTATACATTCATGCAGGAATCGGCCCCCAGGACCGACAATCCATCGACCGGTGGACCTACGATTCGGGCGTCCAAGCTTGGGTGGGGTCCTATGTTTTGCGTCCTTGCGGCAGTCTTGTGGAGCACGAGTGCTTTCTTTGCGAGGGCTTCTGAGTTTGAGCGTTGGCCTTTGGAGTATCGTGGAGCGGCGATCGCGTTTTGGCGAGCGATCTTCGCACTTGCGATTTTGCTCCCGTTGGTTCGACGAGTCGATTGGTCTTGGCGACTGCTTCCGATGACGATTTGTTTTTCCCTGATGAATTGGACTTATCTGACGGCACTGGTTGGAGGTCCGCCTGCGAACGCGATATGGTTGCAGAATCTTGCCCCGGCCTGGGTGATGCTTGCGGTGGTTTTTTGGTTCAAGGAGCCGACGACTCGCAACGACTGGTGGATGCTGGCTTGTTGCATTGCCGGTGTAGTGTTCATTCTCGGGATGGAGATGACGCATGCGGATGCAAGCCCGAGCGATCGCTGGTGGTCGCCTTGGCTTGCCATTGCAAGTGGTCTTTTGTATGCAGGAGTGATCCTATCGCTTCGCTCTCTGCGGAGTTTTGATTCGGCTTGGTTGATTGCTCTGAATCATCTGGTGACGGCCCTGGTGATGCTGCCTTTGGTTTGGAGTTCTGGGGTTGAGTTTCCCAGCGGCTCGATGTGGCCCCTTTTGATCGGGATCGGAGCTCTGCAGATGGGGACTCCGTATTGGCTATTTGCCCAAGGACTTCGCACCACCCCTAGCCATCTTGCGAGCCTCATTACGCTGCTCGAACCGGTACTTCTTCCCCTTTGGGTACACTTGGCCCGAAGCGGTCAGCTAGACTATCGACCACCCAGCTGGTGGACTTGGGTCGGTGGACTGATGATCCTTGTGGGGCTATGCATCAGGTACTTACCGCGCTTTGGCCGAAGTTCCTGTGAGAATCAGACCACCAACAAGACCGACTCGTAGAAAGTAGATAAAACCGATGGGTCACGCATTCGACAAAGAGCAACAGGCCATGCATGATGCATTTTTCATGGAACGGGATCAAGAACTTCTTGATTTCCTTGAAGATCAATCTCGATTGCAATCGCTGAGTTCTCGTGAAGCTTTGCGAGATGCCGCTAGGGTCCAGGACCCCAAGGTTCTGGAGACGCTTGAAAAACTCGGCGTTGGAGCTGCAGCGATGACTGCTTTTTCACTACTTCCGCTGGTCCGTCTTGCCTGGGCAGACACCAAGATTTCTCAGAACGAGTTTGCTGCGCTGCTCAAGGCTGCCCAAGACGAAGGAATCGCCTATGGAACTCCGTCGTATCGCTTGCTGAGCCGTTGGCTAGACGAGCGGCCCAGCGAGCAAATGATCCAGGCTTGGACGGCTTATGCCGAGGCGCTTACCAGAGAGCTCGACCAGGACAGTCTCGAAAAACTGCGTCAAGCCACCATGGAGCGAGCTAGCCGTATCGCCCAAGCTTCAGGGGGTTTCTTGGGGCTTGGCGAAAGAACCTCTCATGACGAACATAACGCCTTACTCGATCTACAACGCGCGCTTACAAAACCAGCAACTTAAGACCAAAAACGCAGGCAATGCATGGGGGGGTTCTATCCATGTCTCTATTCGATCGCTTCCGAAGAAACAAGACGGCGAAAAAACGCACTGACAACCAACATGCCCCCAGGCACTGCTTTGTGCTGTGCAAAACAGCCGAACCGGGTGATCCGAGTATTGCTGCCAATGCCGTGACTAAGATATTCGGCAAAGACTACTCGATCGATTGCAGCGATCCTAACATCTTTATTGTTCAACGAGGCAGCAACACCGTTGGGTTCTTGGCACACATGCCAGCACCGATTCCTGGCCAGGAGGCCCAAGAGAACGCCGACGGAAACTTCCTTTGGCCCGAGGGCAAAGAAGAGGCCGGGTTGCATCAATCTCATGTGATCGTCACAACGATGGGAGCCGACGAAAAGCCTGCGGTCGAAGCGGCGATCGAAGTGACCAAGCTAGCCTTGGTCGCCTTGAAAGCCTTCGATGGATTGGGTGTCTATTGGGGAAGTGCGAACGTTTGCAATTCCAGGGAGGTCTTCGAAAGCTTCAGCGATGGCATGAGCCCCGATCATGTTCCCGTCCCGATATGGTTGCGTTTTCAGTTCGTCAGTGCCTCCGACGACCAAATCGGAATGTACACTCTTGGCATGCAGCAATTCAATCTGATGGAGATCGAAGTCGACCAGTGCCAACTTAGCCCCGAAGATCTCTTTGAGTTCGTATCTAATATCGCTCATTATTTGATCCAAAGCGGACCGGTTGTTGCCGATGGAAATACCGTCGGCAGCGATGAAAATGAACAAATTCTTGTTCGGCACCTGCCAAGCATGACCGATGATACCAAAACAGTGTATAAGATCATTTTCGGTGAAAACTGATATGCCTTTTTCTCAAAGTTCTTTTCGTCGGATTCTTTTTGTATTCAAGGAGCAAAGCCATGCGTAGTTGGGGTATTTATTTGCTGATCTTTGGTATCGGATCATTCCTATTACCGATGATGGGACTTCAGTTCAAACTACTGAGTCTACTGGGCAACTCCACACCGATCGTAGGTGGGTTGCTAACGGTTGCGGGAATCGTTTTACTAGTTCTCTCGAGTCTAGGCCCGAGAAAATAGTCGTTTACTCGATGCCGAAGTAACCAGCGGGCGGGATCGCTTGGCCTCCCACGACCCCTAGTCCTCGTGTTGGCAAAAACCTTGGTTCGAATGCGAATTGCAAGGACGTGTTATCTCGTCCGCTATCGACACATAGACCGATCCTGAAAAGAAAGGACTCACCGATTCGTGTTAGTCCGATGGTGTGCCCGTTGCTACCGGTGGATCCAAAGTCGTAAACCGAACTTCCTACAGCAGCCCACTTATCATTCATTCGATACGTGAGGGTCGCTGTTAACAGCTTCGCGGATATCGGACCTTCGAGATTGGTAAATCCTAAGTAGAAATCTCCTCGTAGGGGGCGCGATATCAGTGTCCCAATCGACGTCGCTTTCAGTCCACGATCGAACATGTCATAGTAACCGTCGCTTAGCAAGGTGACGCGATCACCAACGTGATAACGAAATTCGTAATTGAGCCCGCCGAAATTTTCTCCATAGTTGTCTCGATCAGGCTTTCCAAAATAGATCGCATCGACATCAAACTCGACAACATCCGTAATCCGTTCTCGACCGCTTACCCCACGTTTGGTCTGCCAACGCTGATGAATCCCAAAGCGGCTCTGCAATTGATCCGCCACGATTTGCGAACTGGCAGCCGTGACGTAACGCTGCATTCCTTGGCGCACTGCGTAATCTCGTGAGTCGAACTGATCGGGCAAAG
>JAGWZB010000009.1 GCA_018969045.1 Planctomycetota bacterium
TGTTCTCGGGAGTGATAGCACCTTTGGTTCTTGCGGGATTGTTGATCGTTTTGGGGTCCCTTTTGTGGGTGATCCATCAGTCCAAGCGACTTTTGGGTTTAGGGGCAAGAGCGTGATAGAGCAGAAGAATTTCCAGCGGCTATCCTTTTGCTTTGTGATGTTTTCTGCCATCGCCGCTGTCTTGGTGGGGCTGGGGCAAGAATCCTGGTACTTGCCGATTCTGGTTTGTACTTCGGCGATTGCGGCCTATTTTTTCACCGACAAGTTCGGCTGGATTTATTTGCCCCGCTATGTGGTGTACATCGGGATGATCGCAGGGGCGTTTCTGGCCGGTTATGAATACTTCACCCAGATGCGTTCGAACCAATTGCTGTGGGTCGGAAATCTTTTGGTCTATGTCCAAATCCCGCTTTATTTTCAGAAAAAAGAGAAGCGTGTATTCGAACAGTGGGGAGTGTTCTTGCTGTTGGAATTGGTCGTGGCGGCCTTGGTCAACGACAACGTCTTGTATGGAATTTTGATGCTGCCGGTCCTAGCCGTCGGCAGCGCTGCGCTGCTAGCTCTTGCCGAATACGCTTCCTACCAGCGTCACAATGAATCGAATTCCGAGTCGACTTCGATGTTCTGGCGGTTGCTCCATTGGATCGGAGTCGAGAAACTCACCAGCCGTGGAGTGTCTGGATTGAAGTTATCGGCCAGCGGTGGCTTGAACCAGAGCCTTGGAAATCGCGTGGAATTTGAGCCGAGCCGATGGCGCTCGAGCATCATCCCTTTTGCCTTGGCGATGCTGATTTTTTCCATCGGCTATTTCTACATGCTGCCTCGTCTGTATTCGGAGTCCTTTGACGGCGAAGGGCTCGGATGGGGTGGAAGTCGGGTCGGGTTTAGCGAGCAGATATCGCTCCAGTTCGTTGGCAATCTACTTCGGAATGAATCACCGGCATTTCGAATGAGTATGGTCAATGAGTCGACCACCAAAACCTACAGGCCTAATCAGCCACCCTACATCCGAGGCACCGTCGTGCATCGCTACATCGATGGACCAGGGCGAGGGTTCTGGCAACCCAGCGACCGAGACAATTCCAACGGCAAGCAAAATAGTCTCCGAGACTTGATGACCCAGCAAGAGTGCGACGATGATTTGCTCAAGCGACGCGACAGCGTGCGAGTCAATGTTGCAGAGCGATCCCCATTTGGCTCTGTCGTCTGTTCGATCCCTCCGTACGCTCAGATCGAAAATTCGCCCTTTCGAACGTCTCGTCGCGATTGGCGATTGGTGGATTTACGAAGCAACTACTCGGGAGCCAATCCACCCAAAAGACGCTACTCGTTTTTGACTTACGGGTTCGTCGGGGGGCAGGAATCACCGATCCTCGAAGATCAATCCGACGTGTTCGCGGAGAAACAAGCCAGTTCGTTTTCCAGTTATGGCAACTCGGTGATCGAATACCCTGAGTCGCTAAATATTCTCCGTCCGGAGATCGATCGAATTTTGTCTGCCAGCGAAAAGCCTTTGGAAAGCAAAATCGCCAAGGCTCTGTTCTTAGAAAACCACTTGGCCAACAGCAGTCTCTACGAATACACCCTTTCGTTGACCGGACCGAAAGACCCGGGCATCGACCCTATCGCTGATTTTCTGCTGAATAAACGGCGAGGTCACTGCCAGTACTTTGCAAGCGCCTTGGCTCTGATGCTCCGGGCCCAAGGAATCCCAACACGATTGGTCGTCGGCTTTCGTCCCAGCGAATACAACGATATCGGAGGTTACTTTCAAGTCTCCCAAAGCCATGCTCACGTCTGGGTTGAAGCTTACTTTACCCTTGATGAAATGGGTCAAGCCGACGAATCGGTCCGAATCGGAATCCCAGTACCTAGCTGGGCAAGAAGCGGAGTGTGGCTGAGGCTCGATCCGACTCCACCGGTGGATGGTTCCAATGCCGGCGGGAGTTTCCGAAGCAGCGGTACCCAAACGTTCGATGCGATGCAGGATTTTTGGGATGAGATGGTCATCAACATGGACAAATCTCGCCAAGGTGGTTTGTTCTCCTTGTTCGGAGATTCCTCAGAGGGAACGTACGCAAGATTCTGGGTACAGATTCAAACACTTCTATCTCGGATGCAATCGAGCCGTTTTGTTGGTGGATTCCTGTCCCCTGACCGCTGGTTCTCCTGGAGAATTGCCATCGCATTCTTCGCCCTGGCAGCAAGCTTGCTCGTGGTATACAAGGGGCTTATGAAGTTCTTTCCGAACCTGGTTCCCAAAAGCTTACGGGGAAAATCAGCTGTCCTGCGACGAACTTATTCGAAGATTGAATTTTACGAAAAGCTGATCAAACTCTTGCGATCGCTGGGGCTCAGACGGCAGCCTCATCAAACACCTCAGGAGTTCCTTTGGGCCGCAGGCGATGCACTCAAGCGAGCCGATCTTTCACTGGACATGGAACAACTTTCAGCCTTGTTTTATGCCAAGCGATTCGGACAATCAGAAACACTTGATCCTGATCAAGCCGCGTGCATCAGCGCGAATCTAAAGAGTTTGGATGAAGCGATCCGCGGCGGATTAAAGAATAAAATAAAAGCCCTCTCACCGACTCTCTGATCCTTGAAAACTATGGACCAACCTGATATTGCATTGGCTATCGACTTGGGTGCTTCTGGTGGACGCGTCATCGCAGCGGAACTTCGCGGAGACATGATCCAACTCAAGGATGTTCATCGTTTTGAGAATGCGCCATTGTCGGTCGGCAATCGATTGCTATGGAACCTCTTGTCGCTTTGGAAAGAAGTCGAGATCGGGATTGGCAAAGCGGTCGAAGAGCATCGCGATCGAATCGTTAGCTTGGGGGTCGATACCTGGGGGGTCGATTACGTATTGCTCGATCGAAACGATGATCTGGTCGGTCCGTCCTTTTGCTATCGGGATCCCCGAACCCGAGGAGTTATGGACAAGGCTTTTCAAAAGATCAGCCGGCAGGAGATCTTTCAGGAAACCGGGATCCAGTTCATGGAAATCAACACGCTCTACCAACTCTACAGCATGCGTGTGGAGAACTCACCTATCCTGGATATCGCCGATCGGTTCCTGATGATCCCGGACTTTTTTCATTGGATGTTGACCGGAGAGAAAGTCAACGAATTCACCAACGCATCGACCACCCAGATCCTCCAACCCGGAGGCGGTGGATGGTCCAGCAAGATCCTTGAGCGTTTGGGGATCCCTGAAAAGCTCTTTCGCACTCCGGTCCAGCCCGGGTGCTCCCTGGGGTCGGTCCGAACTCAGTTGAGAAACTTAACGGGTCTGTCGCAACGGGCCAAAACGATCGTTCCTGCAACCCATGACACCGGTGCGGCCGTCTTGGCCGTGCCGGCCAAAGGCTTCTCGGAATCCAAACCCAATTGGTGCTACATCAGCAGCGGAACTTGGTCGCTTATGGGGGTCGAACTCAGCGAACCTAGGCTCAACAACAAATGTTCGGAATTGAACTTTACCAACGAAGGTGGAGCCAATGGAACGGTGCGATTGCTCAAGAACATCGCTGGGCTTTGGCCACTGCAGCAATGCCGGGCCAGTTGGCAACGACGCGGTAAGCCTTACGATTGGACGACGCTTGCGACACTGGCCACAGAGTCCAAACCGCATGCCCACTGGATCGACATTCAAAACCCTGCCTTCGTCGCACCCGAAGACATGCTCGATGCGGTTCTTGGGTACATCAAACAAACCGGTCAGCCGACTCCCAACACCGATGGGGCCATCGCAAGGGCCATTCTCGAAAGCCTTGCGATGCGCTACCGGATCTGCCTGGGAATGCTCGAAGACCTTCTGGGTTACCAGCTAGAGACCATCCACATCGTGGGTGGTGGGGTCCGCAACCAACTCCTTTGCCAGATGACGGCTGATGCTTGCAATCGAACGGTTGTCGCCGGACCGGTCGAAGCGACCGCGCTTGGGAACGTTATCTCGCAAATGCTCGCACTGGGTCGTTTCAAGAATGTAGGCGAAGCTCGGGCGTGGATGCTTCAAACCAGCTCGATCGATGTTTATGAGCCGAAATTCCCTCAGGCCTGGGATGACATCCACAGCAAAATCTCAAGCCATTTGAGTTAGTCAGCGTTTGATTTGGCCGATCAAGGATCGGTATTGATCCAATTCCAAGTCTCCGATCAGGAAACGATGGGTCAAGATGTATCGCTCGAGTCGGCTTGCATCGTGGGCTCGATGATCCTCTCGGTATTTGACCCTTGCTATCGAGTAATTGTCTTCTAGATCGGCAAGTTTCACTTCGACGGCGATCGGATCGCAGCTGAGCGATTCAATGTAATGGCCATAAGAAACACCGGGTAGGTGGGTCAGTCGCTCTACCGTTTGAACCACCTCTGGGGAGATCCCGTTTGCAAGAAGATCCTCAGACGTTGCGCTGGTGTCTTCAAGGATATCATGCAGCACTGCAGCCTGCTTGGCATGCGGATCCTTGCACCGCATCATGACCCGGACTAAGTGGAGGATGTAAGGGGCACCGTCGGCATCGCGTTGGCCTTGGTGCATACGGACGGCTAAGCCCAGAGCGTTTTCGATCGCTTGGGCATCCTCTTGCCTAAATAACATGGACTCACAACTTTAAAAAAAAGGTTCAAACAAACATTTTTTGTTGCCGCATCCAATCGATCGCATCGGCGATCGATTCATCCACCGGCCTGATGCGGTAATCGAGTTGATCGATCGCCAGTTGGCTTGAGTACCAGTGGTATTGCGAAGACATCGCGATGGCAGCGGAATTAACCAACGGTTCTTTACCGGTCAGTTTACCAAGTAGATCCCCGATCGAGCCCGCTGCTATCTGGCCTGGGCGACGCAAGAAAGTCCACGGAGCTCTAGCGCCAAATTGTTTGGTGATTTCTCGCCAAAGTTGAAAATAAGTCCAGTTTTCGCCGGCCAGAATGTATCTGGATCCGCCGGGGGCTTTGGCGATCGCTTGCAGGATTGCGTCGGCGACGTCGCGAGGATCGCAGATGCTGCAGCCACCCGAGGGAGCAAGAGGCGGTGCACCTTTGCGAAGATCCATGATCATCCTGCCGCTGCTGGGTTTCCAGTCCCAAGGACCTAGCATGAAACCTGGGTAAACAATCACAGCATCGATCCCTTGCTGGATCGCTTGGCGCACCTCCTGTTCGGCAGAGCGTTTGGAGACAACGTAAGTGCACGGGACCTGACCGTCTCCTGGTGTCTGCTCGTCAACAATCCGGTCTGCGGCTCCGATAGCTAGCGTATTGACGGTAGAAACATGAATCAATCTAGCTTGATGCTTTCGAGCAAGCCTGATGGCATTGGCTGTTCCGTTCTTGTTGGTCTGGATACCTTGCTGGCGCTGCGACCAACCGATGTGGATGTGCGCCGCAGAATGGATCACCGCATCGAGTTTGCCGTCGATACGGTCCAGCGAATCGAAGTCAGTGATGTCGGCATCGAGCTTCTGGAGATTCAAATCCTCAAGCGACTTGGCAGAGGTTGAATTCCTTGAAATCGCTACGACCTCGATTCCTCGGCCCAGTGCCAAGCGAGTCACGTTGTTTCCAAGCAAACCGGTCGCCCCGGTGACGGCGATTCTCATCTGTGTTTCCTACTGGTTTTATCCCCCAATCTCTCTGATCGTCAGATCTTACCAAAGAATCTCGGCTTTCGAAGGTCTGCAATTAACTCGGAATTCTGATATACTAAGTCGCGTGATCATCCCGGTCCTTATCACTCATTCAAAGACATCCTCTGTATGCCGATCATCGAAGTCAGAAATCTGACGAAACAATTCGGAGCTGGGGATTTGGCCGTCGAAGTTCTCAAAGGGGTGAACTTAAAAATCGAGCCGGGCGAGTTTGTCGCCTTGATGGGCCCTAGCGGGTCTGGAAAAAGCACCCTCATGAGTATCATCGGTGGCATCGAGCCACCCACGGGTGGTCAAGTCTTGGTCGATGGTATCGATATCGGCCAACTCGATGATGACCAGCGAACGCTGCTCAGACGCCGCAAAGTTGGGTTTATCTTTCAAGCCTTTAACTTGATCCCGACCCTCAACGCGCTTGAAAATGTGGCCCTGCCATTGCAGCTCGACGGGGTCCCCTTGAAGCAAGCTCAGGAGAGAGCTCGCTTGGCACTCGACCGCGTTGAAATGAGCCATCGCATGGACCATGTCCCTTCGAAACTCTCCGGTGGCGAGCAGCAGCGGGTTGCCATCGCTAGGGCACTTGCGATCGAACCGGTGATTTTGCTAGCCGACGAACCAACCGGTAACTTAGATTCCCGGCAAAGCGGGCGAGTGACGGAGCTTCTAAGAGATCTTGCGATGTACTCTCGGCAAACCATCGTGATGGTCACCCACGATGCTACCGTCGCACGGAGCGCCTTTCGACTTTTGAAGTTCAAGGACGGGAATATCGAACGCGATATTGCCCAAGAGGACTTTGAAGCCAACGCCGCGGTTTTCCATGCCTCTTCGGTTCAAAACGCGACGGGCTGATCGAGGAGTTTTATGGCCCTTGCGAGACTTTCACTCAGGGAACTGCAAAGCCGACCCGCCAGGTCGCTGCTGACGCTCCTGAGTATCATCATCGGAGCCGGGGCGATCGTCGCAACATACATCGCCTCCGATAGCGCAAAACTCGCTCAGCGTGCCATGGTGCAAAATGTTACCGGCAATGCTCAACTGGAAATCCAAGCCGCCGGGGGCGGTTCGTTCGATATCCGAGAAGTCCTGTTCCTCAAGGAGCTCGATGGCATCGAAGTGATTTCTCCGTCGGTCCGAAGGTATTCGACTCTTGCAACACTCGACGCCCAAGGGAAACCGGATCGCAAACTGCGAGTCCAACTCCTGGGGGTGGATTTCGCGGAAGACAAAAAGGTTCGCAACATCGAGCATGTCGCAGGAAAAGACCCTTTTGTAGAGGCTCCTTCCGACGAGCCTGAAGTATGGTGCGACGAAGGACTTGCCAAATCCGCAGGGCTTGCTGTGGGTCAAGAAGTCAAGTTGCTGACGAAAACCGGAAATCAATCGGCGAAAATCGCTGGGCTGCTCAAATCCAACACCGCCGCGTCGGCTTTTCAATCGGCCGTCTTGATGGCTCCGACTCGAACTATCCAAAAGTGGACTCGTTCGACCAACAAACTCGATGTCGTGCAACTGATGCTCAGCGATGAAAAACGTACTCAAGAGATCCAAACCAAGATCGCTGAGAAATTGCCTCAAGGGGTCTACGTTCGCGAACCGCCGATGCGCAGTGAACTGGCCAATGAAAGCACCGTTGCGATCCAGCGTGGGCTACTGATCGCCACGATCTTTTCGCTGGTGATGGCCGGATTCATCATTTTCAATACTTTTCAAATGAACGTTGGCGAGCGGCGAAGGCAGCTTGGAATCCTCAGGGCTATCGGCACGACTCGCAAGCAGGTTCTCTGGATGGTTCTCCGAGAAGCCGCGATCCTGGGAGTCCTAGGTAGTATACTCGGATGCTTCGTGGGGTACTTTGGGGCCGATCTGCTGAACCAATCGACAGCAACGCTGCTTGGGGTCTCGATACCGAGCTCCTCGGTCGGTTTCCTGCCGATCGCACTTGCGATCGCTTGCGGGTTTCTCGTGTCGCTGGTTGGAGCCAGCCTCCCGGCAATGACGGCTGCCAAAGCGTCACCTTCGGAAGCCATGAAGAGCGTATCGGAATCCGATTCCAAGAGTCTCTGGGCATTGTGGTTTGTGATCGGATGGATCGTCATCGCCTTGGGGTTGCTGATCCTCTGGGCGTCGACCTATCAATACATCACGGTTCGATTAGGAACTGCGGGCATCGTGATGATCATCTTGGGAGTGATTTTCCTGCTGCCGGCATCGCTTCCGCTGTTGACCAAGATCGCCGCGGCACCGCTGATGGCCTGGATGCCTGTTGAAGCCGCATTGGCGCGCCGCCAGGTACTACGGCATCCGGGGCGGTCCGCCATGACCATTGGAATCTTGCTGGTGGCCATGGCCATGGGGCTTGGGATGGCCTTTACCATCCTGGACAACATCCGGGATGTCCAGTTCTGGTACAAACGGACCATCGTCGGAGATTTCTTTGTGCGCGCGGCCATGCCGGACATGAGCAGTGGGCACGCAGCCGATATGCCGGAAGGCTTCCCCGAGAAAGTGGCTGCGGTCGATGGGATTTTGACCAGCGATACCATGCGTTTTGTCAGCGCAAGGGCCGGTGAACTTAGCGTCATCGCAATCGTCAGGCAATTCAATTCGCCTACTCAAGATTACTTTGATTTGGTCCAGGGCAAAGAGGATCAAGTCATGCAGGGGATTCGCCAAGGCCAAGTCGTTTTGGGCTCGGTTCTTGCCGAGCGTGCCCAGTTGAATGTCGGTGATGAAATCGAACTCGAAACCAACGAAGGCAAGGTCAAGGTTCCCATCGTGGGGGTGACCAACGAGTACCTTGCCGGCGGGTTGACTCTCTACATGCAAACCGATCAAGCCAAACGCTTGCTCAGTGTCGATGGAACCGATGCGGTGATTGTCCGAAGCGATCCGAGCAAACGCGCTCAAGTCAAAGAATCTCTGCAGAAACTCGCCGATTCTGAAGGGCTCATGGTCCAGTCCTTTCAAGAGATGGCTGACATCATCGAAAACATGATCAGCGGCGTGGTCGGTGGGCTTTGGGTCGTACTAGCCCTTGGTGCATTGATTGCCGCCTTTGGACTTATCAATACACTTGCGATGAATATTCTTGAGCAGACACGAGAAATCGGAATGCTTAGAGTCGTCGCTATGACTCGCCAGCAGATCCGCAGGATGATTTTAGCCCAAGCCTTGATCATGGCCTTCATCGGAATTTTGCCAGGAGTTGTCTTGGGGGTCGGCGTTGCCGCCGCGATGAATTTGAGTACCTTGATTGTCACAGGGCATGCCGTACGTTTTCAGTGGTACCCAGGCTTTATCGCCGGGGCTCTTTTGGCCGAAGTCCTTATCGTGATCATGGCGGCGATGTTCCCTGCCGAAAGGGCCGCTCGCTTAAACCTCGCGAAAGCCCTTCAATATGAGTGATTCGACGACCAACTGGATCCAAGTGGAGAATCTCGTCGAGATTTCAACCACCTTTCCCGACGATATCATCGCCGATGATGTCGCCGAAGTCTTGGTTCAAAGAGGTCTTGTGGCCTGCGCGCAAGTCTCCGGTCCGATCCAGAGCACTTATCTTTGGAAAGGTGCCTACGAGCAATGTTCGGAACATAAACTTTGTGTGAAAACCACGCTCGAACGCATGCCTGCAGTGGTCGATCTGATCCGTTCTCGGCATCCTTATGAAGTCCCGGAAATCACTGCCCGCAGGTACCATTGGATGACCGAGGACTACGCAAGTTGGATCATCGAAGCGACCAAGCCAACTTAGCATTAGCTAGGACTCGCCAGCCAAGGAAACGTAAATCCGGTGGAACAGCAACTTACACGGACCCAGCGTCTGGAGCTGATGGCTCTGCTGTTCCTCCACGGCATGGCGTTGTCGGCTTGGTTCGTTCCCATGGGAACGGTCTTGCAAGCCGCGGGGTTGGGCAGTTGGACCCCTTATGCCTTTGCCGCATCGGCCATCGCAGCGTTTCTGTCCCCGCTATTCTTCGGAGCGATGGCCGATCGATCGGTTCCTCCTATGAAAGTTCTCCGCTGGGTTTGCATCGGTTCGGGCGTGCTGTCGATCATTACCGCTTTGGCACTCAAACAGAATTTACAAGGAACGATGGTCTGGGGTTTGATCCAACTGCAAGCCCTCTTGAGCGTACCGACCAATAGCCTTTCTGGTTCGATCGTTCTGTCGAGGGTTGCTAGCTCCCACGGCCAATTTGGAGCGATTCGTGCGATGGGGACTGCCGGTTGGATGACCGGTTGCTGGATCGTCAGTGGACTGCACATGGACGCCAGTCCCAATACGTTTTTGCTCAGTGGAGCCCTTTGGTTTGCTCTGTCGGCTTACACCCTCATGCTGCCAATCGGTACGGTCCAAGCCCCTAGTTCAACACGACTGACTTTGCGACAACGCTTTGGTCTCGACGCGCTGACACTCTTGAAAGACCACGACCATCGAGTGATCTTCATCACTGCAACCCTCATCGCGGTCCCTTTTGCTGCTTTCTATCCCTACACTCCCACCCACATGAAGGATCTAGGGTTCCAACGCACCAGCGCATGGATGTCGATCGGCCAAGTCTTTGAAGTAGCCATTATGCTCAGTATCGGAGGGGTCATGGTCGATTGGCCTGTCAAACGAGTTATCCTCGTAGGCCTTTTTTGCGGATTGCTTCGCTACCTGTTCTATGCCTTCGATGGCCCCTTGCCACTGATGGTAGGTGTTGCGCTGCACGGCTTGGCATTTACCTTTACCTATATTTCGATCCAAATTTACCTGGCCCGCAGGATCGCTACCCAGTGGCGAGCCCGTGCTCAGGCCCTCTTGAGCTTGCTGGTCGGTGGAGTAGGTAATCTCACCGGGTACTTGATCACCGGCACTTGGTTGTCTTGGTGTACCCAGGACACCACTGTGGATTGGTCCCAATACTGGATCGGGCTAGACCTGCTGGTATTGGCGGTGCTGATCTATTTTGCATGGAGTTATCATGGCCAAAAAGAGCCATCCCAGACAGTTTCCCCCTCGAATCCCGCTTGAACGATTCGACCAAATGAACTAGTCTCAAGACCATGAACGGTTCCTGGCTACCACTGATTCTTGTCCTGGCTACGGCGATCCAACAGATTGTCGGGGGAGTCTCCTGTTGTTGTCTGAGCCACAGGTTGCTTGGCTCCTCGAGCGATTCTGTCCTCGCCAAAAGCCAATCGGACTTCTCAGCCCCCAGGCCTGAAAAACCTCGATGTAGCAAGTGCAAACCGAAATCGAATCGGACAGTGGAGTCGAAATCCCAGCCTCTCCAGGGACCTGCGGTTTCCTCGGATCTTTGTGATTGCAAGCATGCGGCTCAAGCACTTGGATTCCAGAGCGAGTTGTCCAACTCCCAAAGGTCCCATCAGAAAAGCCCGCTGTTATTTGATAACGTTTTTACCCATCCACCCAGATCGCATCGAGGTGCGTTGGCTCTTGATTGCTATAGAAATTCTGCGCACGGCTTGCATTTGGGCCATCTTGTTGCGCCGTATTCCATCCAGACTCGGTTGTCTTGGTTGGGACATTGGATGATCTGATCGGTTCATTCTCCTGCCGATTGGATCTCCAAATTCTCTCTGTCTAACGCAAGTCGCATTAGCGACCAACGTTGCGAATATTCCTTTCAAGACTAATTCTCCAAGATGGGCCAATGCCCTGTTCCAAAGAGGAAGATAATGAAGTATTGCATCAAGTATTGTGGTGTTTTTGTCGTTTGCCTTGGGATGGCCATGCTAAATAGCGGTTGCCAACAGAAGGCTAGTTCACCTGCTAAAGCTCCCAATAGCCAAGCCTCTCACGATCATGATCATGCCGATGAGCACGACCACGAGCATCCTCCAGGTGCGCATGGTGGGACCATCGTTCCCCTGGGGGCAGATAGCTACCATGCCGAAGCCCTTGTGGATTCCGACGGTACCCTGAGGCTCTTTATGCTGGGCAAAGATGAATCGAGAATCCAGGAAATCGATGCTCAAACGATCAAGGCTTTCGTGAAATCCCAGGATGCACTCGAAGCCAAGAATATCGAACTGAGTCCGCAACCCCAGGAAGGGGATAGCAACGGAAAAACATCCCAGTTCGTCGCGAAAATCCCCAGTGACAACCTTGGAAAACCCCTGCGCGTGACGATCCCAAATCTGACCATCGCAGGGGAGCGATTCCGAATCGCTTTCGAACTCAAAGCCTCCCAAGGTCACGCTCCCATGGGTCAAGCCGCCGCCGATGGCCAGGAAGAAGCCCTTTATTTAACCCCCGGTGGGAAATACACCCAAGCGGATATCGAAGCCAACGGCAAAACCATTCCATCGATCAAATTCAAAGGGATCCGCTCCAACCACGATGATAAACCGATGCCCGGTGACAAGATCTGTCCAATCTCTAAGACCAAGGCCAACGAGCAGTTCGCTTGGGTGATCGATGGCAAGAACTACACATTTTGCTGCCCTCCATGCATCGACGAATACGTCAAGCTCGCGAAAGAACAGCCCGAGGCGCTTCAATCCCCCGATTCCTTTGTCAAGGAGTAGCCAACGTGCTGGTCGATACGTCTTTTCGACTGCTTCGACGATTTTTGGCCATAGGCGTAGTGCTGTGGCCAAATCCAATGGTCGCGCACGAGGGTCATAAGCCTTTGCCGACCAAGGGCGTCGAGGTTCAGACCCAAACTGGGACCTTGGTCCTGAGCGCATCGGCTCGCGATGCGATCGAAGTAAAAACAGAAGAGATCCAGCCAAGGACTCTGGATAGTTACCTCAACGCTTACGGCACCTTGACCGTCCCCTGGAACAACCATGCGCTGGTGGGTTCGTCGATCGAAGGCCGAGTCGTTTCGGTGCTAGTGATTGCCGGAGACACCGTCAAGTCGGGTCAAACCGTCGCTCAGATCGAATCTCCGGTCATCGAGCAAATGCAGCGAGATATCCGCGACTTGGTCATCTCGATTGGCCTGGATCGACAGTTGTTGCAAGGATCGCAAGAGGCCAGTAAAAGCGGCTCGATCCCTGCGGCCAGAGTGCTTGAAATTCAAACGTCACTTTTTCAAAAAGAGATCTCCTTGAAACTCGCCAAAGCCAAATGGCTTGGGCTTGGTCTAAGCTCTGAGGACTTGGAACGCATCCTTGCAAATCCGGAAGTCTACCAACGCGTTCGACTGGGGCTTCAAAGCCCCATCGATGGGACGGTCTTGCATAACGATTTGACAGTGGGAAAGTACGTCGGGCTTAAGGAACACGTTTTAGAGCTGATCGATCTTTCTACGTTGTGGCTGAAGATTGAAATCCTCGAAAAAGACATCTCCAAGGTCCACTCAGGAGATCCAGTCGAGTTCCTTCCCAGCGGCCAGCCGAGCAACTCGATTGCAGGATCGATACGGTTGATCGAAAAAGTGCTCGATCCACGCACGCATGTCGCGACGGCATGGGTCGATCTTGACGCCCCTGATCTCAAATCCCTCCCTTTGTTGCCAGGAATGACCGGACAAGTTCGAATCGGAAGATCGAATCCCGAACCAAAACTGTTGGTTCCCAGTTCTGCGGTAGTGCGTGATGGAGCGGAACGATTTGTTCTGGTCGAGCAGGAACGAAACGACAAAGCCTCGATTTTTAAAAAGATTCCCCTAGCGATCGGTCTTCAAAGCGGCGGATACTGCGAAGTTTCCCGAGGGGAGTTGGTTCCAGGGGATCGGGTTTTGACCCAAGGAAGCCGGCAGCTTGGGCGGCTCTTTACGCAAGGAGTCCTGCGATTGAGTCCCGAAGCGATCCAGGATATCGGGCTTAAGACTGCCATCGCAAAATCGCAGGTCGTTTCAAAGACGTTATCTCTGGACGGTGTGGTCAATCTCCCGCCTTCAAAGCTTGCTCGGGTTTCGGGGCAGCTCAGCGGTCGTATCCATCAGATTCTCATCGACCGCGGAGCCACTTTGAGCTCAGGAGATCCTATGGCACTGATCGCAAGTCCGCAGTTCCAGGACTTGCAACTCCAAGCCATCCAAGCGTCACTGCAGAAGAAATTCAGAGAATCTGTTTTAACGAATATACGCCAAGCTGGAACGTCTATCCCTCAGCGACAAAGACTTGAGTCCGAGACCCAACTGGTATCGGCAAGGATTCAATACGAGGCTGCCTTTGAGCAGCTTCGGCTCTTGGGACTGACTGCCGAACAGATCGATGCGATTGTCGAATCCGGACGACTCATGCAGTATTACCCGGTCCTTGCTCCCATCGATGGGGTCGTCGCCGGATTCAACAAAGCGATAGGTCATGTGGTTTCAGCCGATGAGGAACTTTTCGAACTCCACGACACGAGCCAGAGGCTCATCGAGGCGTTTGTTTCCGAGAAGGATGCCCCAGCGATACGTCCAGGACAACGTCTGCGGTGCAAACCGGTCGCTCAGGATCATCGCATTTATACCGGTGTCGTGATTTCCAGCGGACAGTCTTTGAGCAACAAAGGACAAACGCTTTCGGTATGGGCAAAAGTCGACTTCGAGCAGGATACCGTTGTATTTCACAACATGCTTTGCCGTCTAACGATCGAGTTGCTCGATGACGATGGGCAGCAAGCAAGCACGGAGATGATGCCTGTTGTGCCCTTGTCGAGTGTTTTGCAAGAGGGGACTCAGTCGTACATTTTTGTTGCATTGACCGATGGGACTTATGAGCGTCGCAGTGTGAGTCTGGGTCGTAGCGACGATAGCCATGTGGTGGTTCTTTCAGGGTTATCGGACCGCGAGACGGTAGTGACCCAAGGGGTCTCTGCGCTTCAGACCGGTTATGCGGCGGTTCAATAGAGGGGACCCAAGGAATCGTATGTTCGACTCAATCATTCGCCTTTCGCTACAGCATCGACCACTGGTCCTTTTCATCGCAATGTTTTGTGCATGTGCAGGAGTCTGGGAGCTTTCAGGAATCCCTGTCGATGTGTTTCCGGATTTGAATCGTCCTACGGTGACGATCATGACCGAATCGCCTGGGCTTGCGCCCGAGGAAGTCGAGTTGCTTGTCACCAGGCCGTTGGAGTACTCGCTCAATGGTTTGACGGGGGTCGAGCGTATTCGGAGCGCCTCGGGGATTGGGCTCTCGATCGTTTGGGTCGAGTTCGGTTGGGGGACCGATATCTACCGAGACAGGCAAATCGTTCAGGAAAAGCTTGCCATAGCTCGGGAGCGGATCGCTACGGGTGCCAATCCTACGATCGCGCCGATCTCTTCGATCATGGGCGAAATCATGCTTTTGGGGATCCGCCCATCGCTTGCCAAGGACCAGGAGGATCCTCAGTTGCAGATGGCAATGCGTACGTTTGGAGAATTTACGCTTCGAAATCGGCTTATGGCCATCCAAGGTGTTTCGCAAGTGACTGTCATGGGTGGTGTGCTCAAGCAGTATCAAGTCCTGACCTCTCCGGAGCGGCTTGCCTCTCAGAACATTACCTTAGCCCAACTCAGTGAAGCGATTCAGAAAGCCAACGTGCTAGCTGGGGGTGGGGTCATGGTCAGAGACACCCAGGAGTCGATCTTGCGGATCAGTGGGCAATCTCTTTCGCTTTCGGACATCGAGAGCACACCCATTTTGTGGCGCGAGCAGCGACCTGTTTTGGTTCGTGAAGTTGCAGACGTACAATTCGCAGGACCGATCCGTCGAGGAGACGGAGGTGTTCGTGTCAAGAACCTCCAAGACGGGAGTGTCCAAGGAGGCCAAGGGGTGATCTTGGCCGTGCAAAAACAACCGGGGGTCGACACCATCAAACTCGATCGCCAGATTCAACTTGCGCTCGATGGATTGCAGAGCGAGCTACCCGGTTCGATGACGCTTGAGCGTCGATTGTTTCAGCAAGCCAATTTCATCGAAGCGGCCGTTTCGAATGTGTCCGAAGCGGTTCAGGATGGAGCGATTTGGGTCGTGGTGATTCTGTTTTTATTTCTGTGGAACTTCCGAGTCAGTGTGTGTTCACTGATCGCCATGCCGTTATCGATCTTGATGACATTTCTGGTGTTCCGAGCTATGGGAGCGACGATCAACACGATGAGTTTGGGTGGTATTGCCGTAGCGATCGGAGACTTGGTCGACGACTCGATCGTCGATGTCGAGAACATCTTTCGCAGGCTCAAAGAGAACCGTCAGCTTGGGGTCTTGCAGCGCAAGCCATCCTTGGAGGTCGTCTATCAAGCGTCCAGGGAGGTCCGCAGTTCGATCGTCTATGCAACGATGATCGTGGTTCTTGTGGTGGTACCACTTTTTGGACTGACGGGTCTTGAGGGGAGAATGTTCGCTCCACTGGGAGTCTCTTACATTGTATCCCTGCTTTGTTCCCTGCTGGTTTCGCTGACCGTTACCCCGGTCCTTGCATCGTATCTGTTGCCCAGCGCAGGTTTTTTGTCGGTACAAAACGAAACGCGGTTGGTCCGTGTGCTTAAGTCCCTGGCGCGCCGTGTACTTCACTGGACGTTGGATCACACCGGTTGGGTTTTTGCAGCGACAGGTTTAGGAGTCCTTTTGTCTCTTTGCGCAGTGGCTTGGATGGGTGGATCATTCCTTCCTGAGTTCAACGAAGGCAGCTATACCGTCAACTTGCAATGCTCTCCAGGGACGAGTTTGCAAGAGAGTCAAAGGATTGCACGGCGTTGCGAAGAAATGTTGCTGGAGATACCCCAAGTCATATCGATATCCAGGAGGACTGGTCGGGCCGAATTGGACGAGCATGCCGAAGGAGTCCATTCCTCGGAGATCGATGTTCAGACACACCTGAGCAGGGCATCCAAACCAGGATTGGCTTGGGCGATGATCAGACGCATTCCGGGTTTTCAGCACTTTGGGTATGAGTCCACGGCGCTAGATCGTCTGAACATCATGGAGGAAATACGCGAGAAAGTAACCACGATTCCAGGGGTTCAAGTCAATATTGGTCAGCCGATTTCCCATCGGCTCGATCACATCATGTCTGGGGTTCGCGCTCAGATCGCGATCAAAGCCTTTGGGGAGGATCTGCGTCAATTGCGAGAGTTAAGCCATGACATCCTCGATGCGATCGGCGATGTTCCAGGGGTGGTTGATTTGCAAGCCGAGCCGCAGGTTGAAGTATCGCAGATCAGGCTGCAGATCAAGCGGCAGGAGGCGGCCCGTTACGGATTAACTCCCGGTGACTTGGCCGACTTGATGCAGACGGCTTATAAGGGAAAGGTGGTTTCTCAAGTGCTCGATGGGCCGCAGTACCATGATCTGGTGGTTTGGTACGACCAGGAATCCAGGAGTTCGCCTCAGAGGATTCAATCGACGATCATCGACACCCCGTCGGGCAGACGTGTGACGTTAGGACAAGTAGCTGAGGTGATCGACACGACCGGGCCGAGCACGATCAACCGTGAGAATGTTCAGCGTCGGATTGTCGTGCAGTGCAATGTGCAAGGTCGTGATTTAGCAAGTGTCGTACGAGAGATCGAAGGTCGCCTGGAACCGATCCAGCAGCGCATGGCGGGACTGGAGGGCAACTATTATTTGCAGATGGCAGGGCAATACGAAGCACAGCAGCAGGCCAACGCTCGATTGCTCCTGTTTGGGTGCATGGCACTTGTGGCGATTTTGTTGTTGCTGGTGCAATGCTTGAAGTCTTGGTCGGCGGCGATCCAGATATTGGTCAATGTGCCGCTGGCGGCGATTGGAGCCGTGGCGATGCTCTTGTGGTTCCAGAGGCCTGATGCGTCGGTCTTCGAGGGATTACCTTGGTGGGCATGGCCTAGGGCTTGGGTGCAATCGATCACGTTATCGGTAGCGCACTGGGTGGGTTTCATCACGCTTGTTGGGATCGTCAGTCGCAATGGGATTTTGATGATATCCCACTATCAGCATTTGATGGAGCATGAGGGAGAGACCTTTAGCAAAGAGATGATTATCCGGGGCAGTTTAGAGCGGCTTACACCGGTCATGATGACGGCCTTTACGAGTTTTGTTGGGTTGTTGCCATTGCTCATGGGGGCAGGAGAGACGGGCAAGGAGATCCTTCATCCGCTTGCGGTCGTCGTTTTTGGGGGGATGCTATCGACGACGCTATTGGATCAGTTGGTCACACCTGCGTTGTACTGGCGTTTTGGTCCGAGGTCGTTGGAACACCAACAGGGCACTGACCGCTAATTTGCTCTCATTTGAGATCATACAAGTCTGACCCGATGACGCCTTAGTCATTTGATGATTCCAACGCAAATTTCATCTGGGACTCGTAGACGAAAGGCACCAACTGCGTAGAATGCTGCACGCCGTGTCAGAGGATTCCATTAGGTCTTACCGGAAGATCTAACGACGCCTCTGGCTGCACTTCTTGATAGACTGCGTGAAGCAATGAAAAAGCTATCGCACCATTGGCGCATCCTCGTCCTGCTGTCGACCGGACTGATTTTCGGTTGCAGGCAGGAGTCCCGCCAATACCTGTTGGCTCTGGAAACCAAGGATCGGTTGATTCAGAAAGCCCACAAGGCGCGTCAAGACATGATCGATTCGCTTGGGCACCGCGACTTAGTTAGATCGGACCAAGCGATGAAAATAGAGCAACAAGTCCAACAAGAAACCCTGCTGGTCGATGGGTTGTTGGACTTGCACCGCCCCCGTAAACCAAACTTGGCTTTGTTCGATCAAACCTTGCCAGTGGTAAGAGATTTGGAACGTCAACGATTGGATTTGCAAGACCAATGGTTCAGCGCAACTGGAAGTTCCGATGAGGAAAATGCCGGGCAAATATCGGCTAAGATCCGTGACGTCGAACTGGCACTGGCAGAAGCTTACGAGACTCTTAGACGATCACAGCCTATCGGTGTTACGACCGGTCAGGTTCAAGCCAAACCGATGGAACAGGACCAAGATTGATCGGTCCAAAGCAGAAGGCCCATCTTGTTCACACCCTTTGAGGGGTGAGCAAGATGGGCCTTCTTGGTCATTGAGTTTCGTGACTGAATCTTGAAGTTAGGCGATTACTGGTACCACTGGTTTGAATCGTTCCAACGTGCAATCGACGCCTTGGCTTGAGCCACCGATTCGCTTTCTTTGACGTTGGATGCAAAATGCCACGATTCGATCATGACCCCACCGCTTGCAGAAATCAGCATGCTTTGTGCGGTTTGAACGAAACTGATTTGCGGATCCAACGACTTAGCCACTTCTAGTTCCACAGTCTTGTATTTGGCACTAGAACCCAAAAGACCAGAAAGATCGCATGCTGCGAGGGACTGAAGGTTTTGCGACTCGATCAAGGCGGCCACAAGACACAGATCCATGACGTTTCGAAGCTCACCGAAGACGGGGTCCTTGGTCGCGAGTTGCTCGAGCTTATTGGTAAAGTTATCCGCCCATTTCTTAGCCACTGGATCTGCCTTTCCGGTCTGCTTGCGCTGACCAGAGGCGTCAAAGGCTTCCGATTCGGTCATCGTTTTGATACGTTGGCCGGAAATCTTCCAGGCTAAGCGGTCTTTGCTGTGAGTGATGGCATCGTAGTCACAAGCCATCCAAAATCGGGACTGCAGTTGCGTCGAAGCGTTCGATCGATTTTTCATCATCTCAAGGTAGCTTGGTAGACCTGCAACAGGAGCCTTGGCCAGATTCATGCCGTAGAGTTTCATTCGGTAGTCCGCAGCCAAAATGACGCGTGCCATGTTGCTCTGAGCAGGGATCCCGGAGAGAGTCACTTGCTGGGGACCAAAGGCCCTGGCTAACTCAGCGACTGTCGTTGGATTGATGTTTCCAGCCACGCGAGCATAGGTTTGATTGAATTGACGGTATCCTTGTTCGGTCGGATCGATCGAAACCGAAACTCCTCCCTGGCGAGCTTCGTCGACGTAACGAAACGCCGTTGCCAAGTCATCCAGATTGATCACTGGGCTTCCAGAAACCTTGCCTACGATCGATCCTTGAGGGCCTACCATCCAAGGTTCTGCTGGGCCAGCAAGAACGATGTCGTTGCGCTCGGGATAGACCATTACATAATCGATTCGAGTCAAACCGCCCAAGCAATACACATCCTCTGGGATCTGCTTACCTAGTTTCTGAGCGTCCAAAGCGATTTGCTGAATCCCCTTGAGCGAAATCAGTCGCATCGATGTTGCTTGAGCAAGATCCCCTTGGGCGCCTTGCAAGACCCCTCGAAGTTGCTCTAAGCTTCGGCTCTGGTCTTCTTTGGAAACCGATCGCAGGACGCCATCGGAGTCGATCATGACTCCACCGACCCCACGGTTCCCAAAGACGTTCCCGAACTGAGCCGTTGCGTTCTGGAACGAAACGGAGCATGCGGCAACCATAACGGCCAAGGACCGCGGCAACCACGATTGGACAAAGCCAGACAATCTCAAACGCATGATCATACTCCGTTAAAACACCTAAATTTGTGCTACGATGGACACGGGGGAATACCCAAACCGCTCCCCATTAGTTTATTTCAGCCTTTGCGCGATGCAACCAAACAACCAACCCGCCTACCTGATTATCCGCCAAGGAAACCGCTGGACCGACGTTTTCCGGCTGGAAAACAACCAATCCTTGGTCGTCGGGAGGGCCTCTTCCAACGAAATCCCCGTTGCTGACGAACGAGCCAGTCGCCGGCACGCCGAGATCTTTTTCAAGGACGGCGAATGGATCCTAAGGGATCTAGGGTCCCGAAATGGTACCCTCATCGACGGATCCAAGATCGACGCTCCCAGGGCTCTTTCCCCAGGAAATCAAATAACGGTTGCATCATGCCGGATGACTTTCGTGCATTCGCTGACCGATTATGTGCCCCCGGTTAACGATTCTGAGGGTGCTGACGATTCTCCAGGCTCGCAGACCCAAGGAGACCTTCCCCCCTCGATCACCCATCGCAGATCCAAAGCCTCGATGCTTGAGTCTCAAGAGATCGATCCCCTGGTACCGGATCCATCCGTAGAACTCGCATCTTCGATGCAATCCTCATCGAAGGACCGATCCCAGAGATTCGATCCACCGGTCCAGGCAGCGGCTGTCGAAGTTTTGCAACTTGCTTTCGAGCTTGCAAAATCGACATCCATACCGGAAGCTTGCGAATTGGCTCTTGGAAAACTCTTAACGGTCACAGGTTGCCAAGCTGGTGGAGTGATCAAACTGGATGCTCCCACCAAAGAGTCCAAACCGGCTCGCGGGAAATCACCAGATTCAAGCCGTTTGAATTTAACGGTTTTGGCAGCCTCTGAACTCGCTGGTAAGGCTTACCATCCTATCTCCGAGACACTTGTTCAGAATCTACTGCGTGACCGCTCAGCGATTCTTGCACGTAATGTCACTTCAGATCCAAACTTCATCGGGGACCCTCAACAAAGCGGTAGTCATGTTCTTTCAACGACCTCGCTGATCGCAGCCCCCATCCAACTCGATGGCACTCTCTTTGGCGTGTTGCACCTGTACTCGCGCATCGGTCGACAGGACCTTACCCCCAACGACCTTGAAGTGGCCTTGGCAATCGCGGAAGTCTTGTCGGTTTCGATCAGCAACCTTTCAAGGCAACAAAACCTGGAGTCCAAGCTGCAATCGACTAGCTCTCGACTCGAGCAGCTCGAACAGAAACTAGGTCATGGGGATTGGATCGGAGAGTCCGAATCGATGAAGCTTCTGCGTGCGCAAGTTCGCCGCGTGGCACCGACTCAGGCGACGGTGTTGATCCGAGGCGAGAGTGGAACCGGCAAGGAACTCGTCGCTAGAGCCGTTCACGAGCATAGCCCAAGAGCCTCCGGTCCGTTTGTGACGATCAACTGTGCCGCCCTCTCGCCAACACTCCTAGAGAGCGAACTGTTTGGACACGAAAAAGGTGCCTTCACCGGCGCGACAGACCGAAAAATTGGCAAGTTCGAACTGGCCGATGGGGGAACCATGATGCTCGATGAACTCGGTGAAATGAGCATGGAAATCCAGGCCAAATTTCTTCGAGTCCTCGAAGGCCACCCGTTCGAAAGACTCGGGAGCAATAAACCGATTCGCTCAAACGTCCGCATCGTCGCGGCCACCAACCGCGATTTGGAACAAGCTGTCCAGGAGGGACGTTTCCGTTCCGATCTGTATTTTCGTTTAAGGGTGATCGAATTAAAAATTCCACCGCTTCGTGAACGCTCCGACGACATCCTCCAACTCGCCGAGTTCTTTCTCAGGCAATTCAGAAACAACTCTGGTTATGGTCCCACGCAGTTTTCTCCCCGTGCCCGAAAAGCGATGCTCGCTTACCATTGGCCCGGCAACGTGCGTGAACTAAAGAACTCGGTCGAGCGAGCTCATGTTTTGGCTACTGGCGATATCGCAGAGCCTGAAGACTTGGCACTCTCCCATTTGCCAATCCCAAATCTCCCTTCCCCAGCTATGCAAGCTCAAGAGACCCAAGAGACCGGCTCGGAGTCTGAGTCCCTTGTTGAGCCGGCTTACACGGAACGAACCCTCGAAGAGGTCGAACTCGATCATATCGCAAAGACGCTCAAATACACCCAAGGACAGAAAAATCGAGCCGCGAGTATTCTAGGTATCGAGCGCTCGACCCTGGACCGAAAACTGAAACGTTTGCAAGACGGCGTCTAACGATCCTTGGTCTGCTCGATCGCATGTTTGCGTGCAATCTCAAACTCATCTCCAGGCGTCCAGGACTGCATTTGAGCCGAGTCTGCCGCACTGAGTCCGACTTCGGTAAGCAATTGAATGTCTTCGATCGCTCCGCTTAAGTCCCAGCTTGGATCGTACTGATCGGACCGCTGATGATAATGCTTGTCCGTCCAAGCTTGCAACTGCTTCTTTCCCCATCCTTCCGGCTGATTTCGCACCGCATGACCGCTATGTAGATAAACTGCTGGGACTCCGACTTTCGCCAAGGAAAATTGGTCGCTGCGGTAGTAAAATCCTTTGCTGGGTTCCAAATCTCCCACGACGATTCGTCCCTGTTTGGTCGCTGCGCTTTGCACCAACTTGTCCAGAGAGCTCTTTCCCAAGCCAATCACTTGGACGTCCCTAGTTGGACCAAGAAAATTAATCCCATCGATATTGATAAGAGCCGATAACTTACCGTTGGGGATCGGTGGATTCTCCGCAAGGAATTTCGATCCGAGCAGCCCCTGTTCTTCGGCCCCCACGGCTGCAAAGAGCAACGACCGCTTGGGTCGATACCCCGACTCGCTGATAGCCCTGAGGATCGTTAGGAGCGAGGCGGTTCCCGACGCATTATCGATCGCACCATTGTAGATATTATCACCGTTGGCATCTCGATCCGCAGACATGCCGATATGATCGTGGTGAGCCATAAAAACCACATACTCGTCAGACAACTTCGGATCGCTTCCGGGGAGGATTCCAAGCACATTGGCAGTGACTCGTTCGCGAGCCGTACAGGCAACATTGGTCGAGAGTTTAAGTCCAAGCGGGACTGGTTTGAAATCACGATGCTCGGCTTGCTTGCGCAATTGGTCCAGATCAAATCCACCCGATGTAAACAACTCCCGGGTGGCTGACTCGGTCATCCATCCTTTCAGGTCCATTCGGGGGCCAGCCGAGTCCCTCAATTCAAATTCCTCGCCGGTCCAGGAAGTCTGAATCACTGTAAACGGATACCCTGCAGAAGCATCGGTGTGGATGATGATCGCACCGGCTGCACCTTGCCTTGCTGCGCTTTCGTACTTGTAATCCCATCTCCCATAATACAACCGTTTTGATCCTGCGAATAATTCAGGATCGTTCTCAGGGTCGTTGTTCATCATGACTAAGATCTTGCCCTTTAAGTCCATCGCTTTGTAGTCATCCCACTGAAACTCGGGGGCTTGGATCCCATATCCAACAAAAACCAATTCAGCATCTTTGATCGCAATCTTGGGATCGGGCCTACCGGCCACGGCGATGAAATCCTTGAAGTACTCGAACTTTACCGACTCCCCATTTTTGGCCTGAATTTCCCAACGGTTATCAGGGGTACTGGTCAAACCCAGCATCGGAAAGACTTGTCGGTAAGACCCAACGGCGGGCACGATTTCCAGACCATTGGCTTGAAACTGGGTTTCCAAATAAAGCTGCGTGAAGGCATCCCCTTGGCTTGCAGGGCCGCGCCCCTCTAGCAGATCGTCCGCCAGGAACCGGATATGGGCCCTAAGGGTCGACTCGGCAATCCTTTTTTGCACCGATTCGATCGTTTGCTGCCCAAACGAAGCATTTGGGGTCGCGATCCATAAAGGATCCATCGTGCAGAGAATGCAAATCGCTTTGCGGACATTTGCCAGCTTGATTTCCATCGGAATATCCACCCAAATCTCTTTGAACTTAGTCTTTTCAATCTTCCACGCTAGGATATTGATCATCCTACCTCATTTTTTCAAGCATTCCATGATAGGCTCCAAATGGACAGATCTTCTTGGAACTCAGTCGAATTCGAAATCCAAGGAATGACCTGCGCTGCGTGTGTAGGTCGTGTGGAAAGGGCCATTAAGAAAGTGCCAAACGTGGCCCAAGCTAGTGTGAATCTTGCCACCCAACGCGCCACCATCGAGCTTAATACTTCCGAAGAAAAATCCATCGATCAGATCCAACAAGCGATCGAGTCTGCGGGATACGTTGCGGTTCGAGTCCCGACAGGACGTTTCAATCGGGGGATCGACTCGAATACCCAGCTCATGAACGGAGATAACCTCAGGCCCGACAGGGATCTTGAGAGTCTTCGAAGGGACTTTGCGATCTCACTGATTTTTGCAATACCGGTTTTCTTGATCGCCATGGCACCCATGCTCTGGCCCCCGCTGATGGACCAAATGATGGATTGGATGCCTATGCAACGGTGGAACCAACTCCAATGGCTACTGGCTTCTATCGTCCAGTTTTGGTCGGCAGGTCGTTTCTACAGGAATGCTTACTACGCCCTGAAAAATGGGTCACCCGACATGAACGTCTTGGTCGCGATGGGAACCTCGGCCGCCTATGGAATCAGCGCGCTGATCACCCTCTTTCCCAACTGGATCCCAGGACATCACCAACATGTTTATTTTGAATCCTCCGCTGTGGTCATCTGCCTGGTTCTTCTGGGAAAATACATCGAGGCCCGATCGAAACACTTTACGCAAGATGCACTTTTTGGCCTCGCTAAATTGCAGCCACAATCGGCGCTTAAAATGCTCGATCACGACCAAACCGTAGAGACCCCCATTTCTCAAATCGCGCTGGGGGATCAACTGGTTGTGCACGAAGGACAGTCGATCCCGCTAGATGGAAAAATCCTCAGCGGTAGCAGTTTCATCCAAGAAGCCATGGTCACCGGTGAACCGATCCCCAAAGAAAAAACCATCGGGGACACCGTCATCGGAGGAACGGTCAATGGCAATGGACGATTGATCATCCGAGTCACTGCGATCGGACCGGACACCTTTCTGTCCCGCATGACCGCCTTGGTCATCGAAGCCCAGTCCAAAAAACCACCGATCCAATCGGCTCTGGATCGGATCATCCGCGTTTTCGCCCCACTGGTTCTTGGGATCGCAATCGCAACGGCGATCGGATGGTGGACTCTCTCCAATAAAAACGCTTTCGAAAAAGGACTCCTGCACGCCGTGGCGATCCTAGTCGTGGCATGCCCATGCGCTCTAGGACTTGCATCCCCTTTGAGCATGATGGTCGGGAGCGGGCGGGCAGCACAACTTGGGATTTTGTTTCGATCCCACGAAGCGATCCAAAAGCTTGCTGCGGTCAATTCAATCGTTTTCGACAAAACAGGGACTCTCACATCCGGTAAACCTGTCCTTGCGGGGGCATGGCCCGTGGATCCACTCCCGGCCAATAGCAACGCATCGCTGGTGTCGCTAGGAGGGCTCGTCGCCAAATCCTCCAAGCATCCCATCGCGACAGCCATTGCCCAAGAGGCAAAAAGCCAACGATCGATGCTCTTGGTTATCCAGAGCCAAGCCGTCGGTGGAAAAGGGGTCCAAGTTCAACTTAGCGACCAGCGCCGATTGTTTCTTGGATCCTACGCATGGATGAAAGAACTTGGAGTCTCCAACGAGAAATCGGATGAACTGCATCAGGAATTGGTCCAACAAGGTTTGAGCATCAGTTGGCTGGCTATCGAAAAACAAATCGCAGGCGCTTTTGGTGTCAACGATCCAATCAAACCCCAGGCATCCTCTGCGATCGCAACGTTACGGAAAATGCAAATCGATGCGTCGGTGCTCTCAGGGGACCAACCCATATCGGTCAAGAATGTCGCCAGCCAACTGGGCATCGACCGGTGGTTTGCAGAGCAATCACCACAAGACAAAGCCGAACGAATTCGGGAGGATCAGCAGCAGGGAAAAAATGTTGGATTCGTAGGGGATGGAATCAACGATGCCCCTGCGCTATCGACTGCCGATGTTGGGATCGCTATGAGTGGTGGATCCGATATTGCGATCTCCAGCGCCGATGTGGTTTTGACATCGGATTTTCTCCCCCAAGTTCCACTTGCGATCGGACTGGCGCGGCAAGTCATGCGAAACATCTACCAGAACCTCTTTTGGGCCTTCGCATACAATGTCGTTCTAATACCACTTGCAGGTGGTTGGCTGACCCCTTGGACCAACTGGAACTTGACTCCGATGCTGGCCGCTTGTGCTATGGGGCTTTCGAGTCTCTTGGTAGTGGGCAATGCATTGAGGCTGCGCAGCTACCAAGGGTTCGGCTACTGATCCCGACGATCCGACATCTCGTGGACCATATCGACCAGTGCGATCACGTGGTCCACCGGCGTACCTGGCAGGATTCCATGCCCAAGATTGAAGATATGGCCTGGACGCCCGGCGGCTTGATCCAAAACCCTCTTTGCATGCTGACGAATCGAATCGATTCCTGCGAAAAGCACCGTCGGATCTAGATTTCCTTGGACAGCCCGATCGGGTCCGACCATGTCCCAAGCGACATCGAGCGAAATTCTCCAATCCACTCCGCACACCGTGCGAGCATCTCCTCGCAAGCATGGTAGAAGCATCGGATTGCCTGTTGCAAAGTTGATCACAGGGACATTGGGAATGATCGACTCGAGCAGCCGTTGCATATGCGGCAAAACATAAGTCCGATAATCGCTTGGGGATAAACATCCTGCCCAAGAATCAAAAAGCTGCACGACTTGCGCACCTGCGACGATCTGCGAATTCAGATACAAAGCGATCGAACGCACCAACTTGTCCATCAATACATCCCATGCCACCGAGTCATTGACCATCAGCGATTTGGTATGCACGAAATTTCTAGACGATCCTCCTTCAATCATATAACTGGCAAGCGTGAAGGGAGATCCTGAAAAACCGATGACCGGAATATGCCCCGGCAATGCTTTGCGGGTATGCTCGACGGTCTGCGAGACAAATTCCAAAGGTTGCATCGATTCGAGCATTACCACCCTATCGATATCCTTGGCTTGCCTGATGGGGTTGTGAATCACCGGCCCATCCCCTTGAGTGAATTCAAGATGAAAACCCATCGGCTCGAGGATAGGCAACAAGTCGGAGAAAATGATCGCGGCGTCAACACCGAGCTTCTCGACGGCGGTGACCATCACTTCAGCGCACAGACTGGGATTCTTGCACAGGTCCAAGAACGAGACCTTTTCCCGAACGGCTCTGTATTCGGCCATATACCTGCCGGCTTGGCGCATCAACCAAACGGGCGTGACCTCCGATGGTTGCCTGTAACAGGCCTTCATAAACGGGCTTTGGGCAAGCTGGTCTCCGAGTCGCGTGAGCTTGTCTTTCGCCGAGCCGCTGATGCTCGATGGCAACACGGCAGCAGAAAATCTCTTGGCCTTGAGGATTCGCTCCGACTTCTCAGCGGCTTGTTGGACGAGATGTCCCATCTTGTTTGGGGTCGCTTCGACATCCACGGGTAAATTCAAATGCTGAAGCATCTCCGAGGTGGTCGGTCCGATGGAGGCAACCACCATGCGATCCAGCGCCGTTCGCAACGGAGTTTCGCAGCCCATTTGCTCTGCCATTCGCATCAAATTCACCGCTTGATGGGCGCTGGTAAACATCAATACGTCTTGATCACCCTGACAGATCGACTGGATGTTCCTTTGCAAAGGCTCGGTATCCTCTGGGAAGTCCCACTGATAAACTTTGACGCTGATGACGTTTGCCCCGCGAGCTTCAAGCCCAGCGACAAGCGAATGGTTGGTAACACCGTATTCCTGCAAGCCGATCGTTACGTTGGATACGGGGATGCTCTGATCGATCAGATGCAGAACTTCTCTCCATGTGTTGGGTTCAGGTGCGCGATAGCTTGGTTGCAATCCGACTTCGCGCATCGCAGCAACAGGTTTCGGGCCCCGTGCAATGGTGATAATGTCCGACAGGGAATCCAAGAGCCGTTGGCGATCGACGTGCTTTTCTACCGTCGAGAGAAAGTGCTTGAAACCAACACCGGTCAGAAAGATTACCAAGCCCACTTCTCCGGTCATGATCCTGTAAGCGAAATCGACGGCCTCTTTGTTCTTGTCGATCGGAAGTTCACGCATCGAGGGACTAACGGTTGGGATTCCGCCGAAGCGCTCGATGAGCCTGGAAAATTCATCGCGTCGACGGCTCTCTAGGGCGCTGACTCGAAGTCCGTGAAAGTTGGGTTCGCTCATGGATCCATTTCTTTTCGTTGTTGCAAAAACTCGGCTTAGCGAGTTAAGTTGGATAGGCGTTGAAGAACTTTAGCGAGTGCATGAATACCTTCGGCACCATCTCCGTGGACTTGTGCGCTCCGCCACAATTGGGTCACCAAAGCTGCACCTGGGAGTGCCACATGGGAGCTCTCGGCGGCTTGTGCTACCAACCGCATGTCTTTCTGTTGCGTGTCGACCATAAACCCAGGACTCCAATCTCCGTTGCAGATCTTGGGACCCAGATTCTGCAGAGCCCAGCTGGTAGCTGCTCCTCCACTGAGTGCATCGACGAGAATCTTCGGATCGATCCCCATTCCTTGGGCAAGCGTCATTGCTTCGCACACTCCTAGCAAATTCATCGCGCCCATGATTTGATTGCACAGCTTAACAACTTGGCCAGCACCCCAAGGACCACAGTGCGTAATGTTCTTGCCCATCGCTTCGAAGATCCCAAGTGCTCCTTGATAGTCTTCCTTGGATCCACCCACAAGAATGCTCAGGGTTGCGTTTTGGGCTCCCAGGGTACCGCCTGTCACAGGGGCTTCGATGAATCGAAACCCATCGTGGGTCAAACGCTCCGCGATTTGGATCGAGACGCTCGGTGAAATCGTGCTCATGTCGATAAAGAGCGTTCCAGGGCTTGCACCTTGAACCGCTCCTTGATCTCCAAAAAGAACTTGCTCGACATCCGGGCTATCTGTCACGCAAGTGATCACAGCATCAACACCTTGGCAGGCTTGTTTAGCAGTCCCGAAAGCCAGAGCACCTGCCTGGACTACAGTCTGTGTTTTTGAGGCAGTTCGGTTGTAAACATGGACTGTGAAACCTGCCTTGAGCAGATTGCAGGACATGCGAGCACCCATGAGTCCCATTCCAAGAAAGGCGATGCTTCGAGGTTGTGTGCTTTTCATCTATCCATCCCACGCGAAAACCGAAATTAAAACGCCTAGCCCTAGGCTCGCATCATGCTAAACGATTGTGGAAAAATCGGGTAGGCAAAAAAAGCGACCTACGGCTATGCTACAATAGATTTAGGCTTGAAATCCCAAGGGTCGTTTAGGCCATGACCACTCTGTCTGCAACGAGGTGCTACCATCGATATCGTCATCCAACCTGATCGACCCCGCATGGGGACTTACTCCGCAACACTGGCTGCAATGATTCTTCGCAGCGCGGTTGCAGAGAAAGGCCAAGCCCGCATCATTGTTGCTACCGGATCAAGCCAATTTGAAGTTCTCGAAGCCTTGACCAATCAACCGGACATCGATTGGACGCGTGTGGACGGATTTCATTTGGATGAATATGTAGGCATTGCCCCAAGCCATCGAGCGTCTTTCTGCGGATATCTGAAGTCCCGTTTCGTCGATAAAGTGCCGATGCGGTCTTTCCATTATCTGGATGGTTTGCAAGACCCTAAAACCGTTTGCAAACTCGCATCCGAAAAACTTCTCAGCGCTCCGATCGACGTTGCAATGATCGGGATCGGTGAAAACGCTCACTTAGCCTTCAACGACCCGCCAGCCGACTTCGAAACCAATGCCGCATACCATGTGGTAGTTCTGGATGAAGCCTGCCGAAAACAGCAGGTTGGAGAAGGTTGGTTTGCAAGCATGCAAGAAGTCCCAACGCATGCAATCAGCATGACTATCCATCAAATCCTGCAATCCAAAAAAATCATCTGCAGTGTACCCGACGAACGAAAAGCCGTTGCGGTTCGAGATAGCGTCGAAGGTCCAACGACCAACATGGTTCCGGGCTCCATCCTTAAACGCCATCCAAACACCACCTTGGTCTTGGACCGAGCCGCAGCAAGCCTTTTACCCCCTCAGTGATTCGCGTCCAGCGGGTTGCTGTTACGAGCGTTACCCTCTGGTAGAAAGCTCGTTGGAGGTTAGTCCCTCAAGCTAAAGAATGAAAATGATGATCCTCTCGAATACCAAATCCGTTGCAACTATAGCTGTCGTGTCTTGTCGCTTCGGCTTGGCGATGGCGATGCTGTGCTTGGTGTCTCCAAGCCTTCTGCATACCCAAGCCCAAGACTTCATACCACGGAAGCAAACCAAACCCCCGGGGCCACCGCTGAGCCCCAGCGAAGCGCTCTCAAAGATGGTTGTGCCCGAAGGATTTCATGTGGAACTGGTCGCCTGCGAACCCGATATTCAGAACCCTGTCGCGATGGCCTTTGATGATGCCGGTCGAATCTACGTCACCGAAAGTTTCGAATACCCCAGGCACGAGCCAGGCCCAGGCAAGGACCGTATCAAGATCCTTACCGATACCGATGGCGACGGGAAAGTCGACCAAGTAAAAATCTTTGCCGAAGGATTGAACATCCCCTCGGGGATCGCTGTGGGACACGGTGGAGTGTGGGTCGCAAACGCACCCGATATCCTCTTCTTGGAAGATACCGACGGAGATGATGTCGCCGACAAGTCGACCGTCGTTGTTACGGGATTTGGTCGATACGATACCCACGAGTTACCCAACGCACTGACTTGGGGACCAGACGGATATCTCTACGGCCTAAACGGTGTCTTCAATCCATCGGTCATCGAGCAAGACGGGGTCAAGCATGCTTTTACATGCGCAATGTTTCGAATCCATCCAAAAACTAAGAAGTTCGAAGTCTTTTGCGAAGGGACCAGCAATCCATGGGGAATTGCATTTGACTCCGTCGGCAGCGCCTTTGTCAGCGCCTGTGTGATCGATCACCTTTGGCACCTTACCCAGAGTGCCTATTACCTTCGCCAAGGTGGTCCGTATCCACCTCACACCTGGTGGGCCGAGTCGATTGTCAAGCACAAGCATCAGATGGCAGCCTACTGCGGAATCGAGTACTTCGACTCGGATGCCTACCCCGAAGCTTACCGAGACAAACTCTACATGGGGAATATCCACGGCGGGTGCATCAATGCCGATGGGGTCGAACGTTTTGGCGCCACCTACCAAGGATTCGGTCTGCCTGACTTGCTCACGGCCAACGACGTGTGGTTCATGCCCGTCGCTCAGAAAATTGGCCCTGATGGTTGCCTCTATGTGCTCGATTGGTACGACCGATACCACTGCTATCAAGACGCCTCAGCAGATCCCAAAGGTGTCGATCGAGCCCATGGTCGTCTGTATCGAATCGTCCATTCCAAAAGACCCAATCCTCGCTACAAAGACATCTCCAAACTTACAGATCCAGAGTTGGTTGAAGCTCTTTTGGATTCGAATCTGTTTGTTCGTCAGCGAGCCCAATTGGAGCTAGCCGAGCGATCGTTCCAGAGAGACTCAGAGACTGCAAAGACCCTTGAGAAGCTTGTCCAAACGCACGGTTCGCTTAAGACCCAGTTGCATGCGATCTGGGCGCTGGCTGGTTCTGGGGCACTCCGAGAACCTTTTCTTTTGTCGCTGTTGAATCATTCGAATCCTGAGATCCGCGCTTGGGGAGTTCGGCTTGCAGCCGACCAATTCGCTGACTCGCAAACCTTGGTTGCCGCTTGCCGCAAGCTTGCCAAAGACCCTGACTCACGGGTTCGTATCCAAGTCGCCATCGCGACGCCGAAATTTCATCGCCTGAGCAAAGACCCGCAGGCTTGGGTCGAGACCCAACTCGATGTTCTTTTAGCAAGTGGAATCGACTCTGAAAAAGATCCGATCTTGGGTCGTGTGGTATGGCAGAATCTCAAACAGCCATCGATGAACACTCGCGATCAAATCATCCGAGCTGCCAAGGAATCCAGCGATGAGTCCGGAAAACTTCTTCGTGCATTGCTACCCCGATTTTCCTCGTTGTGGACCGACAAACTACCCAAATCCAACTTCGAACCATCCGACATCAAGCTCATCGAAGACCTTTACCTGCTCAGCACAATCTTTCGCAAGACCGATTCCCAACTGGCTAGCGCCGTCCTTGAACCCTTGATCAGTCGGGCTCTAAACCGAGGTTTCGACACAAACCAACTGCGTCAAATCCTTGGACGTTTCTATCAAACCCTAGGCGATCAGGACTGGAACACTCTCAAAGCGACCAATCCTCTGGACAAACAGCAGATTTTGCTGGGCCTGCTCGTTGGCGACGCTAAGGCGATGCTCGCTGCCAAACGATGGGTCCAGGACGAATCGACAGGGCCATCGAACCGAAAAGATTTGCTGGAGTTTCTTGCCCACGATTCTCCTGAAACCGCAAGAGAAGCGTTGGCAAGAGTCCTTCAACTCGAAGCAACCGGTCAATCCCAAGATCGCAAGTG
>JAGWZB010000291.1 GCA_018969045.1 Planctomycetota bacterium
TGAGCGCACAAGGTGCGCGCCTGACGGGTGAAAAGACGCGACCGATTGCCTATGAGCCCCCTCTAGAGGGTGGGGGCCTAAGCGAATTTTCACTTCGGCCCCAAGAAAACAAATGCAAGCATTCCTGCGACCTCATACCCAGGGACTGTCCCCGAAAAAGCCCCGGGTGCACCAGTAGTGGGGACAGTCCCCGGAGAGAGGGTAAAGTCTAAATGTGAGTACGATACACGTTTTGAATGGTGCTACACACTGCGCAATGCGATCCTGAGGAAATGGATCTTACTTTGTTTCCATTACCTAAAACCAGTATCCTCGGCGGGTCTCGAACCCACAACCTCAGGCTTCGGAGGCCTGCGCTCTGTCCAATTGAGCTACGAGGACTTAACAAACGCTAGGTCGATCTGGGAGATCAATTCACGAAATGCTAACGAAAGTGGTCAAGCGTTATGCGAGGCCAGTTTCTGAAACGCAATACGAATTTCTGAGGCGTCTGCGTTGGGAAAGTTGGCCCTCTGTACAAAAAGCAAATACGCTCGGCCCTTTACTGGATCGATCCAGGCTTGGGTACCATAGGCTCCTCCATGACCGAAAGTACCTGCCGAGAGCATCGATGTCGGACCTTGCGGATCTCGTACCACACAGCATCCAACCCCCCAAGAGTTGCCAGGAGTAAATCCAGTTGGCAAGTCTCCGGTCGTTGGATCCCCCAGCTTCTTGACCGATTGTTCGCTCAAAATCCGTTTGCCCTGCCAACTCCCACCGTTTAGTAGCAACTGACACAAACGACCGTAATCTCTAGCCGTGGAAAACAGTCCTCCATTGGCTGCAGGGAGTCGATTTTGGTCGGTCGGTTGCTTACCAGCCAGTAAGAAGATGGGGGATTCTTTCAACTCTCCTTCCGGAGTTCTTGTATAACTTTTGGCCAATCGCTGTTGCTGTAAATCGCTCAAATAGAACCCCGTATCGCTGAGCCCTAGCGGCTCGCAAAGTCTCTTTTGAAGAAATGTATCAAAACTCATCTGCGAGACAACTTCGACGATCCGAGCTGCGGTATTTATCCCTGTCTGACTGTACTGCCACTTGGACCCAGGCTCAAACTGGACCGGCAGTTTGGCATATTTATCGGCAGCTTGTGCTAGCGACGTATCCCCGTAGGGTGCTTGGAGTTCTCGCATTCCGCAAGTGTGATTGAGAGTCTGCAGTAGGCTGACATTAATGAACTCTCCCGCTTCATTCTTAAGATGACGCATCTGTGGAAGATACTTCGAAATCGGATCCTGAAGTGATAGTAGGCCCTCATCGACCAAAATCATCACGCACATGGCTGTCACAGGTTTGGACATCGAAGCGATCCAGAAGAGATTTTCTGGCGTAAGAGCTCTATTGTTTTCCAAATCGGCATAGCCGACAGAGTCCAGGTGAAGTACGCGGTCTTTATTGACAACCATCGTAATGGCACCTGCGATCTCCTTGCGCTTAACAAATCCCTCAATCGCATCGTGGATGCCAGGAATCGTTGTTTGTTCCTGCTCATTAGCTACGCCAGCCATGACCAACGAACCATAAGCGGCGCTGAGCAATACACTTCGGCGGTGGATCGTTGAATGGCTGCTGAACTTCGGATGCATCGGTGAAACTCCACTAGGAACAACGTTGAGTGCGTGTGCAATACCATGGATCATTGTAACGCAATCCATCTGAGCAGCGATTGGTTGGGAATCGAACCGCTTGCTCTTTTGCTTCAATATCACAGCGATTTTGTGCTCGATTCAGGGCATCGCAATTGGAAGTCGCCCTTGCCTAATGCAATACTGGAGCTAGGTGGTCCAAGGAAGTAATTGCAAGTACAATACATGCTCCCCTCCTAGGCCGGATCAACTTCGGGCCACTTTACCCAAGTCGTTGATTGCTATCTTCCCAGCAACCATGACTCACTTGCCACTTTAAAGACCACCATGGATCGAATCACGGTAACCCGGAACCGCCAAAGATGGCTCGGAATTCTAATTGCAATCTTGATGATTTGTCACACAGACCCTAGCGTCAATGCCGAGGATCCGCCTGCGGATTACAAGACACTCGGTAAAGGATTTATAGAGAAGTACTGTTCCAAGTGCCATTCGCCTGAAGACCCGCAAGCTGAATTGGTCTTGACAAGGTTCTCAGACTCAGACTCCATCGTCCGTGAGCGTAAGATCTGGATGAATGTCATGAAGCAAGTCCAATCGGCTTCGATGCCCCCGAAGGAGGAGCAAATCCCTTCGAGTTCCGAGTCTGAAAAATTCGTCGATCATATTAAAGCCATCTTTGATAATGCCGATCGAAAAGCCAAACCTCAGGCTGGTCGGGTCACGATGCGTCGGCTTAATCGACTCGAATACCGAAACACCATTCGAGATCTCGTGGGTGTGGACTTTGATCCAACCAGTGAGTTTCCCTCCGATGATATCGGTTATGGTTTTGACAACATCGGTGACGTACTGAGCTTACCTCCTGTCCTTATGGAGCGTTATCTGGATGCTGCCGAGGGGATCCTATCGAGGGCTATTACCCCCGATCCGCCGTCGATTCCAAAACGCCATTTGTCCAGCCAGTACACCGAGCCGGCATCAGGCGATGTGGCAACGAAATTGATGGAAAACGGATATCGTCGGCTCGATACGGCCGCTAAAGAGGGGATCGAGACCGGACCTATCAACACGCTTTATCAGTGGGAAGCATCTGGCGAATACACGTTTCGAACGAAGGTGTACGGGATCGCTTCGGATGGGCAGAACGTCCAAGGCGTGATCCTGCTCTACGGCAAAGATCTTCCAAACCCATCGAGCGATGCTGAGCTTGAGCAGATCAGCGGGTTTTTTCCCAAACCTGCAAGGATTCTTAAAAGTTTTGAGGTCACCGCCAAGTCTCCCGATCAAGCCCAGGTGATCGAGGTGAACATACCTCCAATGATCAACCGAGAACGTGTACTGATTGGCCAAATGAAAAGGCCAGAGGGACAATCGGCTAAACTATTTGTCGAACATTTAGCCTTGGACGGCCCTTTGGATACCCGACCCGAGAGCCATCGCAGGTTGTTAGCCACAACTGCGGGCAAGCCTGTTTCGGAACAAACTCGAGAGGCCTTGGGTCGTTTTATGCGACGGGCTTATCGCCGAAATGTGGCCGCCGAGGAACTTGAGAGGATCTCCCAATGGGTAGATCAAATGACGGCAAGCGGCCAAAAATGGGAGTCTGCCATGCAGATGGCTATGCAAGCGGTCTTGTGTTCGCCTAAGTTCCTGTTCCGAGTCGAGTTGGATGACCAGCCAGAAAGTTCTCAGCTGCGCATGCTCGATCCTTACTCGATCGCTTCAAGGCTTTCCTATTTTCTTTGGAGCTCGATGCCAGATGATTTGCTGTTGGATGCCGCAGAGAATGGAACGCTTGTGCAAGAGTTGCCCATGCATGTTCAGCGGATGTTAGCGGATGCTCGCTCCAGCGCATTGGTTCAGAGTTTCGCAACGCAATGGCTTCAGATCCAACGACTCGAATCGTTCGTCGTGGATGCTCAGTCCTTTCCATCTTTTAATCCAAAGCTCAAGTCGTCGATGATGCGGGAGACGGAACTGTTTTTCGAGTCTATTCTGAAGGAAAATCGAAGCGTCTTGGAGCTTGTCGATTCCGATTACACGTTCCTCAACGAAACTTTGGCGAAGCATTATGGAATTGCCGATACGGTGGGGAATCGGATGGGCCAGCCTGCAAGCAAGCCTGATGGCAAACCGATCCAAGGGGATACTTTTTCGCGAGTATCATTGCAAGATCGCAATCGGGGTGGGTTGATCACGCAAGCAAGTGTGCTTGCTGTGACATCCAACCCCACGCGTACATCACCGGTTAAGCGAGGACGCTGGATATTGGAACAGCTCTTGGGTGCCCCCCCTCCTCCGCCTCCGCCGAATGTGCCAGAACTGTCCAGCAAAGCCGAGGACGTTTCTACAGCATCGCTTCGCAAGAGGATTGAGATCCACCGCCAAAACCCCGCTTGCGCAAATTGCCACGCAAAAATGGATCCAATCGGTTTTGCTTTAGAGAACTTTGATGCCACTGGAGCCTTTAGGCTCAAGGATGGGGGCTTTGATATCGATGCTTCAGGTGAGTTTGCCGATGGCTCGAAATTCAGCGGCCCAGCGGACTTAAAGTCGATCATCTTATCGAAACCCGAGGATTTTGTCCGATGTCTGACCGAGAAAATGCTGACCTATGCTTTAGGCAGGGGTGTAGAGTATTATGACAGGCCTACGATTGAAAAGATTGTGCAGGCATTGCCCAGCTTGGATTATAAAATCCATGGGCTCATCCGCGAGATTGTTTTAAGCGATCCGTTTCTCAAGCGAGGTAAGGAGTAATTCCCCGATGCTGATACCAAGCAAGCCTATCGACCGAAGAACCGTTCTGCGAGGTGTGGGAGTATCTCTTTCGTTGCCTTGGCTAGAGGCGATGACGGGGATGACTTCGTGGGCTCAGCAAGAGTCCCCAAAAGCTCCCAACCGAATGGCGTTTTTGTATGTTCCAAACGGCAAGAATATGGCGGACTGGACTCCGAAAACGCAAGGCGCTGGGTTTGAACTAACACCAATCCTTGAGCCGCTTGCTGCCTTGAAGGACAAACTGCTGATCGTCTCTGGGCTTACTGCAGACGGCGCAAGAGCTTATGCCGATGGAGGTGGCGATCATGCTCGAGCGCTAAGCGCTTTTCTAACGGGGGCTCGCCCCTTGAAAACCGATGGAGTGAATATTCGCAATGGCGTGAGTGTCGACCAAGTCGCTGCGGCTAGGGTGGGCGATCAGACGCGGTTAGCTTCTTTGGAAATCGGTACCGAACCTGGAGCCATGGCTGGCAACTGCGATTCTGGATACAGTTGCGTATACTCATCGACGATGTCCTGGAAGTCTGCTACACAGCCACTTCCTAAAGAGGTCAATCCCAAGGTCGTTTTTGATCGGTTGTTTGGTGCCAGCAATGATCCTTCTAGGGTAGCACGCGATGCACGCCGCAAGAGTATTCTGGATTTTGTGCGTGAGGATTCCAAAACGCTTGCAGGTCGACTCGCTGTCAATGATACTCGCAAGCTTGAAGAGTACCTTGCTTCGATTCGGGATATTGAGTTGAGGATTGCCAGATCCGAGAAAATGCCTCCGGTTAAAACACCCGATTATCCTGCGCCTCAAAGCGTTCCTGCTGTTTATGAAGAGCACATTCGATTGATGGCCGATTTGATGGTTTTGGCTTTCCAAGCCGACGTGACTCGGGTGATTACCTTCGTCCTAGCCAACGAAGGTAGCAATAAGTCTTACGGCTTCATCGATGTTCCCGAGGGTCATCATGACCTATCGCACCATGGCGGCGACTCTGGTAAGCAAGCCAAGCTGCGGCAGATCAATATCTTCCACACCAAGCAGCTGGCGTATTTCCTTACCAAACTCCAATCGATCCAGGAGGGAGACGCAAGCCTTCTTGATCATTCCATGATCGCCTACGGCAGTGGCATTCATGATGGGAATGCTCATAATCACGAGGATTTGCCTGTGCTCGTGGCAGGTGGCGGTAGCGGTTCACTCAAGACCGGACGTTACTTAGCGTTCCCCAAGGAGACCCCCATCAGCAATCTGTGGCTGTCGATGCTCGATCGTATGGAAGTGGATCTTGAAAGGCTTGGTGACAGCCAGGGCCATCTACCCGATTTGATGTAAGTTTTTTGGCAACTCGGGTAAGAAATAATTAAAAATCAGTTTTTTTGGTCTGAATCGGTTGGATTGGCAACTGCTTTTTCAATCGCGGTACGGAACTGATCGTAACTCCTAGCTCCAACAAACTTATCTTGGATTGTTCCTTGCGCATCGATGATATAGGTTGTGGGAATCGCGGAGATTCGATTGTATGGAGACGGCCATCCATCTCCTGAAACGATGTGGAAG
>JAGWZB010000292.1 GCA_018969045.1 Planctomycetota bacterium
GCGATGCAAGCAGGTTCTCAAATCGGCCCCATAACCACTCAAGTTGATTTTCTTTCTGCTGTTTCAGTCGATGGAATGGCCATTACCGAGATCGACGGGGTTACCATTGGTCCAGTTGCATTGAGTGTCGATCAAGTCCATTTCAATTCTTCCCAGACCCAAAGAGTTGTGGCAATGGAGGATTTGATAACAAAGGTTAATGGATCGATCCTACTAGAAAGCCGTAACGGCGATATCGTTGTTGAGCCGGGCAGTACTTCAGGGTTTGGGATTTCGGCCAATGGAACGGGAGATATCGTCCTTGCTACTGTCTCCAGTGGTAATATCCTCATCAAGGGTGATGTGAGCACTCAATCAGGCGATATTTCGCTGAAAGCCGCTAGCAGTGTTGTTTTGGGAGCGGGTATCAAAACCTCTGGCGATGTCTCCTTGGAGAGCGTGATTGGTGCCGTTGCTGAATTGAATAGTCAAGCGCGTGTTGAAGCGGATTTGCTAGTTTTAAAGTCGGGCACGTTTGCACATCTGCACGACGTGTCTGTCCAACGATTAAGCTCCATGACAGGCAGCAATGCAGTCCTAGCAGCATGGCAGAAGGTCAATCTGCAAGCCAGCCAGCAAGGAGACGACTTTGTCGATGCCTTGGGGACTGTCTCGCAGAGCCTCAAAGACTCATTACGGGCGAACTTTCGTTATGCTGAAAGATTTCAAGATGTCGGATATTCTCTCTACCTGGTCAATAGCAAGGAGCTAATCGCTCAGACGGTCGTCGCCGGTAACCTTCATACAGCTTCATCGCTCTCGGATCGTCCAGGTATTTATCTAGAGACCCGTGAGGGCGACTTGAAAGTCCAGAAGGCCATCGTTTCAAACAGTAAGACGGATCAAGCTGGAGCGGTGGTGATCGTCAGTGGTTCTAGAGTTTTACTTGATAGCGGTGCAACGCTGCAAAGCAATTATGTCCAGAGTGGATCTCTTGAGTTGCAGCGAATCAGCAACGTCGATTTGAAGGCACGAGTTTTTGATGCCCTTGAGAAACCTAATCCTGCAGGAGGTCTATTCACTACACGTGTTGTTTCACGAGACAATACTTCAGACTCCCACCTTCCTGAAATTCCGACCATTTCAGGTCCCACGAAACGTCAACTGCAAGGGGTTGCAACTCACTATGGGTCTGCCGACGAATCGGGATTCGACATGTTCATCGGATACGCCGATGGCAAGTTGGAATTTTTTGCAAGGGAAGGAGCAATCTATCTTCGCGACGGCGCTAACCAGTCACCCGTTGAGGCCAAGCCTCAAGCTCTTGGGCGCGTCGGATACCTCGAACGCTCAACTCCCTTTGATGCCGAAGTCCTCAATAGCAAGCAAGAGCTCCCGACGGATGTCGTTATCCGTCGCTCCGAAGACTTCTTTATTTTTCAAAAGCAGCAGCCCGTAGGCTTCGAGAATTTTAATCCCCCAAACAACCCTTCGTCTACCTCGACTGGTTTTTACGATTTGACCGTCCAAAGCCATCGTGTACCAGACGTGATTTCCGAAGGCTCCGACAGCGGGTTACCAATGCCGCCTGCCCCCGAAACAGCGATACCCACGTTCCGTGAACCAGAACCCTACGCCGTGGCACAAACGTTTAACGTGATCACCGAATCGGCAGAGTACGAAGACCAACCCTACGAAGAGCGAAAAGCCCAGATACTCATCAAGCGATTGGTGGTCAACATTGTCCAGGAAGTCCAAGGGGATTTGAGCGAAGAATCACAGGAGAAAGATCGGCTCAATACCGAAGACATCTCCATTCCTGAGGGCCTTCTTAGCCAATCAGATCAACTCTCCCTTGCCGATGTCCGGCGAATCCAGGAATACCTGAAACTCCAGCCAGGCACGCGTCAGGGTAAATACGAAGTCATCCTCAGAACCTCCGATGGAACTGAGCAAGTAATAGGTTCGTTTATCATCAGGGCCGAAAAATCCCAAGATGAGGATCAAGAACAAGATACTAAACCCAGTTCCAACCCCGAAATCATTGAAAAATCTTCGAATCCAAACGACCAGTCATTATACTTGAATCCGAAGAATCCAGCCCGGCAGATCACCCAGGACTCCGGCTCAGGCGACTCCACCGACCAAGCCTGGAGTTTGGCGCTGGGCTCACTCTGGCTGGCAACTAAATCAAAACAACCTACTGAAAACACGGAAATCGACTTCTCAATTCAAGCGCGCAGGCTGCGAAGGCTTCGGGGCCGGGCTTCGAAATAACGTTCAACCATGAGCAAAGATCCAAACAACATCAATCCAAGCGACTCGGAGCATAATCCAACTCCCGACGTGACGGTCGACTTGGATGCCCAGTTATCACAAGATCGCGCCGGTGAAGATTCGACCGATCGAAATAGTTCTGAGGGCGAGAACCTCACAAGCATCGAGATCTCCAATTTCGATCAAACCATGGACCTGACTCCTTCCAACCCATCGCTGGGCTCAGGCACCGTGGATGTCGATCAGGCCAATGACCAAACCATGGATCTGGAAAGTCAGACTCCAGGAGCCCTCGACGGAACGATGATGATTTCACCGTCGATGGCCCCCTTCCAGGGCAAAGTGTTTTCCGATGAGCAACCACCTTCGGCAGCCAATGAAACCCGATTCCTTGGTGCAGAATCCAACGACGCTGACCAAACAATGGAACTGAGTCAGTTCAGTATCGGAAATACCGGCGGTGCAGGAACGAACCCTTCGGAAATCCCAGACGCTACGATGCTACTGAGCGATTCACAGAATGGCTCTCATGCAGGTTCCCAGTTAGGATCACAGTCGGGTTCTTCAAGTGTTTCGGGCAAGTCGTCCTACGATCAAACGATGGACCTGAGCGATTCTGCTTCGGATTCCAAGGGCGTTTCTGACGCAAGGAGCGTCTCAACTCCCAACAAAACCGGTCAATCCGTACCTGCAACCGGAAAGTCCGGGTTTAAGTCGCTGGCCGACTCCCGCCAGTATCTCCAAGCCGATCGCGCAAAAGCCTCCGATGCATTTCTGGATCGTGTCACCGAACGCAAGATCTCGTACACAATCGACTGGAACGACGTCTCGGCAGACTATCAAGTCAACAAGAAAATCGATCCGAAATCCGGCAAGCTCGACCTTCATGTATTGGGCAAAGGGGGCATGGGGCTTGTCTATCTTGCTACCCAGAATTCGGTGAATCGACCAGTAGCCCTCAAAGTCATCCGCAAGGACAAGCAAACCGAAGCATTTTCAAAACAGTTCTTTTACGAAGCGGAAATTACGGCGATGTTGGAACACCCCAATATCACCCCGATTTACGAACTGGGGCGCAGTCCCGAAGGAACCTTTTTCTACTCCATGAAATACATCCAAGGAACTCCTTGGGAAAAGAAGATCCGTGAGAACTCCATCGAAGAAAACCTCGAGATCTTTGACAAGCTCTGCGATGCCATCGGCTTTGCGCACAGCAAAAACATCATCCACATGGACATCAAACCCGACAACGTCCAGCTCGGCGAGTACGGTGAAGTCTACGCAGTGGACTGGGGGGTTGCCAGCAATCTGAAACGTCCAGAATCGATCCGCTGCGCCGGGACTTGGCAATGGATCAGCCCTGAAGTCTCACGAGGTGAACGAGATAAAATAGGCAAAGGTAGTGATATCTACCTGTTAGGTGGTGTTTTGTTTCTGATCGTCACCGGACATCACCCTCGATTGCCCAAGGATCCGAGCAACAAGATGGGTCAAGCAGGACTGACCAAAGCGGCCCAGGGCAATATCATTCAACCGACCGACTGCAAGGATCCCATGGTCGCTGTGGCCCTCAAGGCGCTTTCAACCGAACCTAAAGACAGGTTTGCTAGAGTTGAAGATTTGCAAGAAGCGATCCATAAGATTCAGAAACAAAGAGCCAACATCAAAAGTAGCCAAGAGCTGACGGTTCGCTCTGTGGAGGTCGGTGCCCAAGCTCAAGAGCTTGGCGATTACGACCGATTCAATCGATCTTTGTTCGGGCTTCGCGATGCTATCGAACTCTGGGAACAAAACCCAGATGCCCCCGGTGAACTGAAAAAAGTTCGGCTGGCTTACGGCCAATGCGCTTTTGACAAAGGGGACTATGACCTAGCCTTGCAAACGCTCGATCGAAGCGAAGCGATCGAGGACGATCTGTATCGCAAAGCCGAAGACGCTCAAACCGCCAACAAGTTACGAGCCCAACGTTTCCGCTTGCTTCGTAACGCCTTCATCGCCCTGCTGGCCATTGGCTCAGGTGTCGTGGGCTGGTTCTGGTATCAAGCAGAACAACAGAGGTCTGCTGCTGTTATGGCCAAAATGGATGCGGATGATCAAAAGATTTTGGCCGAGAAAGCAAGAGACGATGCGAATGATCAAAAGGATTTAGCAGAGAAAGCAAGAGATGATGCGAATGTCGCGAAAAAAGATGCTGAAATCCAACGCGAAATAGCCGTATCCAATGCCCAGAAAGCCAGGACTGCAGAAGGGATCGCACTTGCTGCCAAGGCCAAAGCGGAGGAGCAACTGGCCAAAACGCAGCTTACCGAATTCGCGTCGCGATTGGGATTAGCCCGTTCGCGCATTCAGGAAGCCAACCCGACCGGGGCCGAAGAGTTGCTCGAGGGCATCAGGGATACTGTCAATGAAGATATCCAAGAACTAGCGGATGCAACGTCAAGATCTTCCGCAGCGGACAAAGCCAACGATCCAGACTCGCCTCCAGCGAAACGGCTCATTGCAGAACTCCCCAGCCCTTCGAATTGGGCTCAGCGACGCCTTGAATTGCTCGCCAATTCGGATCTTGAAGGAAGGGATCTAACCTCACTCAATGGCTTTAAATCGGGTCGACCCGCTTTGGCAATCGATCAGAAAGATAGTTCTCTTGTAGCAGCTTATCCCTCTGGAGAAATCTACAAAGAAAGCTTCGATGGAAGTGAGGCTAAGCTTATCTGGAGCGCAGACCGTAGCAAAGGTCCTATCCAGTGGCCCAAGAATTCCAAAGTACATCGGGTGGTCCCTTCGAGGGATTCGAATCTGCTCTATCTGGCCTTGATGGATGCGGATCCTCCGTTTGTATCGATCGATTTGGAGACCAACGAGGTGAAGCCCTTGGACAGGGATATCAAGAAAGTCGGAGATCGACTGGCGCTGAGTCCAGTGTCCCGGCACATTGCGACCACGCAAACTGGCTACATTTGGTTCACCAAAAACAGTTCCGGTTTCTCTGGAAACGCAGTGCCCGCCAAAGACAACACCGTTCAATTGAAATGGCTGACCGACGATCTGCTTTTGGCCTTAATCGAAAATAACGGCATCTACCATCTAATGCTCGTCGCTCCTTTCGTTGAAGCAGAGGTGCCCGATAAAAATGGCGTCAATACAACCCGACCCACCTTTATTCAGTACACGGCCACCCTTGAGGAGGACATTGTTCAGTTTGAGTTGATCGACGAGGTGTTGCCCAAAATTATCTCGGAGTTTAATTTGAAGAATTTTCGAGAATTGAAAGCAGGGTTGCTTGGTGAAGTCAAGAGCGAAGAAGCCAACAAATTGTTTGCCGAGATGATCGAGTCGCTCCATTTTGTTGTTGGCCAAAGCGATGGGAACTTGATCCAAACACAATTCAAGCGATTGAATCCAGAGTCTAAATTGCAAGTAGGTAGGTTGACTCGAAACAATCCATACACGCTTCCCCGTAAACACCTCCACAAGATCGAAGAGATTGTCGTGGAGAATCAGCCATCTGATAGCTCGAACATCCGACGAGTTTTAACAAGAGCTCAAGAGGAACAAGCCGTGCAGGTATGGGCGCTTCCTGAAACAAGCTCCGACAAAAATACCGTGAGCAATTTAGGGATATCCCACCTACATGCATTGACCGGAGGTGCTTTCAAAGATGAGAAATCCGATGCCAAGACGATCGTCTTTACAGGCTTTGATA
>JAGWZB010000293.1 GCA_018969045.1 Planctomycetota bacterium
GGACTGCTATCGAAAACCAATGGAAGGCGTCCCACGAATTGCTTCTATATATCATTCATGGAATGCTACATGTGGTCGGTCTAGACGATACCACTTCGAAGAAAGCTCAGCAGATGCGGGCCGAAGAAAAGCATTACATGCAAGCGATTCTTGGCGAGACGACCGTATGTTCTGAGGCTAGGTGATTGTCTCTAACTTGCCATTTCGAAGCTCTTTGCAGGTCGACATCGAGCGGGCCAGCTCCAGAGAATGGGTCACCACGATCAGTATCGTGTTCTGCTCCTTGGGCACTTCCAAAAGAAGCTCACCGACTTTGTGAGCGTTTTGTGCATCGAGATTGCCTGTGGGTTCGTCGGCAAGTACCAAGGTTGGTTCCAGCAAAAGCGCGCGAGCCACAGCAACCCGTTCGCGTTCTCCGCCTGAGAGCTGGCTTGGTAGATGCCCTAGACGATGCGAGAGCCCGACGCGATCCAGGAGTTCTTTGGCACGCTGAACCCGCTGTGGGGTTGCTTTGCCGAATGCGAGGGATGGTAGCAGAGTGTTTTCAAGCACGTTCCATTGCGGTAGTAGATGGTGGTCTTGAAAGATGAACCCAATGTGTTGATTTCGAAATTTGGCTTGCTGGTTTTCGTTGAGCAAGAACGGATTGCTACCTTCGAGTTCAACGGTCCCAGAGGTCGGTGAATCAAGAACACCCAGGATCTGCAGGAGTGTGGATTTACCTGAGCCGCTAGGGCCGATGACGGCTAGGTTATCGCCTCGGTTGATCTCCAGGCACAGTCCATCGAGAACGGGGATAAGCTGATCGCTGTTTGTATAGGATTTACTTAACTGTTTTACGCTCAGGTCACTCATGGCAGATTCGAGGCGATCAAGATCCTATGCAACAATGTTTAAGAATTTCTTGGGGGCTGGCTAGATAACCGACGTAGAACTCACCAAACTCTCCGAATGTTGCGCTGGCTTTATCGAATCGCATTGTGTAAACGATATCTTTGAGGAACTGAGGGTTTCGAGCCCAGAGGGTCACACCCCATTCCCAATCGTCTAATCCGGCGCTGGCGGTCACAAGCTGAGTGACTCGTCCGGCGAATGCCATTCCACTTTGAGCGTGCTCGGCCATCATTTCTGTTCGGATACTAAAAGGCTCCAGGAACCAATTGGCTCCGACATTCCGGGACTTGTTCATGGGATAAAAGCACATGGCTGGCCAATTGGGGAATTCTGGCGCAAGGCGTTGTGCATGCATGATCGGGATCCTTCTTTCATAGGAAGCTACCTTTGCCCCAAATGCGCTTGAACTTGGGTCTTCTCCTCCTTTGATCAGTTTCTGAGCATACTGTTCTTTACTGGGCAGATACTCGCTGATTTCCGACATGGAGACGAAGGAGTAAGTGGGCATCAATGCCCGTCCGAGTTTGGTTGCAAGGAGTCGTTGATGGACACGATCGATTTTGAGCGGATCGGGATCCATCATGACCAACCCCAGGTCGGCTTTGTGGCCACTGATGATAAACGACTGCATGCGTTCTGGACGATCATTTAAATCATTCAAACCATCGCAAAAAGCCTGTTTGGCATCGGCCAGTTCCGACGTGCCGATCGTTGCCAATTCGCGTCGATCCCATCGGTAGAAATAGTGTCCACAGTGCCAACCTTGAACGGGTATGACTGAGGGTTCAGGAAGATTTGCTTGTGCGGGAGGATGCGTCATGGTCAAGGAGTCGATCCAGTGAGATTAGAACAGACGGTTATAGCCGTTGAGGGCAGCAACCCTGTAGGCTTCAGCCATGGTTGGATAGTTGAACGTTGTATCGATGAAGTACTCAAGGGTGTTGTTAGGAGCCGGTTGCTTCATGATCGCTTGTCCGATATGAATGATTTCCGACGCATTGGGTCCGAAGCAATGAACGCCCAAAATTTCCAGCGTCTCGCGGTGGAAGAGGATCTTTAGCATCCCGATCGCACGCCCTGTGATTTGAGCTCTAGCAAGACTCTTGAACTGGGAATGGCCGACTTCATAAGGGATCTTGTCTGCGGTGAGTTCCCGCTCGGTCTTGCCGATGGAGCTGATTTCAGGACTGGTATAAATCCCGTTGGGGATATCGGTTAATTGCAGATCATCTTTGGCACCGAGGATATGCCTTGTTGCGGCACGACCTTGCATATAAGCCGCACTGGCTAGCGAGGGGAATCCGATGACATCGCCCACAGCATAGATGTGGGGACAGGTGGTCTGAAAACTCTCGTTGACTTTGAGCAAACCTCGCGAATCGGGAACGATGCCGACTTTATCCAAACCGAGCCGTTCTGTGTTCCCAGAGCGTCCGTTGGCCCAAAGCAAGATATCGGTTTTGACTTGCTTGCCGCTTTCAAGGTACAGAACCACTCCATCCTCTTTGGCTTCGATCTTCGAAAACGTTTCGTTGTGCCGAATGATCACACCGGAGTCTCGCATTTGATAACTCAGAGCATCGATGATTTCATCATCGAGGAACTCAAGGAGTTTCGAGCGGGTATTGATCAAATTGACTTTGATCCCCAGGTTACGAAACATCGAAGCATACTCGCAACCGATCACCCCGGCCCCATAGATCGTGATCGATTGCGGTTTGGTCTTCATTTCCAAAATCGTATCGCTATCGAAAATCCTTGGGTGGCTGAAATCGACCCCCGAGGGACGAAACGGGCGAGAGCCTGTTGCGATGATGATATTCTCGCCGCGAATGTGAGTCTCTGGATCAAGCTCGATCGTATGCTCGTCAATAAATTTCGCAAAGCCAGAGAAAACAGGCACGTTGTTTCTTTCGTAGAACCGCTGTCTCATCTCAACTTGTTTGTTGATGATGGAGCGGGAACTGGCTCGCAACTGGGCGATGGTAGGATTGATATGAATTCCCATGTCGCGAACGATCGGGTTGTTCATCGCTTCCATCATCGAGTAGATCGAGAACCTGAGGGCTTTGCTGGGAATGGTTCCCCAGTGGGTACACCCCCCGCCGATTTCTTTGTAGGCTTCGATCACCGCTGTCTTTTTATCTGCTTTGGCGGCTTGCATCGCGGCGCCTTCTCCGCCTGGACCGGTGCCGATGACGACGACTTCAAACGTTTGGGGGTGCATGAACAAGTCTCCTTCGATGGATCGGTAGCTTTTGGATTCGTTGAGTTTCGAGAGGAGGATTTACCAAGGTCTTGAAGTGATCACGCCTTCTTCGGGGCTGCTGGCCATTGCATAAAGTCGTTTTGGAATTCGTCCGGCAAGGTAGGCTTGGCGTCCTGCGATGGCAGAATTTCTCACGGCGCTTGCCATCATGATCGGATCGCGCGCATGAGCGATTGCGGTGTTTAGTAGGACCCCATCGGCACCCAGCTCAAAAACCTCTGCGACATCGCTGGCAGTGCCAACACCCGCATCGATGATCACAGGATAGTCTGGGTCGTCGCTTTTAAGGTATTCAAGGATGATTTTAAGGTTGTTGGGATTCAGAATGCCTTGTCCGCTGCCGATTGGACTTGCTGCAGGCATCACACTGGCTGCTCCAGCCGACTTCAGTCGCACAGCCATGATCGGGCAATCGCTTGTGTAGCATAGAACCTTGAACCCATCCTCCACAAGTCGTTGGCAAGCTTCCAGCGTTGCGACCGGATCGGGCAAGAGGGTTTTGGTGTCTCCGAGAACCTCAAGTTTGACCCAATCGGCACCGGGGTTTCCTAAATCGCTTAAGATTTCTCGACCCATGCGAGCCACACGGACGGCGTCTTTGGCGTTAAAGCAACCGGCGGTATTGGGGAGCAATGTATAACGCTTTAGATCGATGTAATCCAAAAGATTTTTGCCATCGCGATCGTAAAGCTTCTCGCGTCGTACCGCTACGGTCACGCAACTTGTGCCGCTAGCATCCAGAGACTCTCGCATCACATCGAGCGTCTCGTATTTGCCAGTTCCGACAATCACTCGGCTTTCCAGCAGCTTGCCAGCCACACTCAAGCGGTGGATATTTGTGCTCATCATCCACCACCTACCAAGGTGACAACCTCGATGCGATCACCGGGTTTGACTTCGTAAATACTGTACTGGGCTTTTGGAAGGATCTCTTCATTGACTTCGACAGCACAAAAGCGGTACTCGATACCAAGAGACTCCAGCAAGCCGGCGACGGTCGTCTGCGGCGGAGATTTATGTGGCGTACCGTTGAATTCGAATTCTACCATGTCGAGGGCTATAACCGAGTGAAGCTTGGATCTATCCATCAAGATAGACTCGATTTTAGCCTAAAACAGCAGAAGCTGACAGGGTCAACGGACCAAGGGGACCGACTGGGCACTGGCCTGTTGGACCGATGGCCAGTTGCTTGTTTGGGCCGTTTTTCGAGGAATGTGTTTATTGATCGACTTCCATTCTTCGGGTAGATCCAAACAGGCAGCAAGTTGTGGGTTTTGGCAAGCTTCCCGAAGATGCTCGATCAAGATCCTACGGACTTCCAGAATCGCGCGGGGCGTGGTGTGGACGGAACCATGATTGGCCTGGACGACGATCTGTGTTTGGACGTCTTCCATTTGCGCACTTGCAAACGAGACAATCCCATCGGACTCCATGGTGTCTTTGCTAAACCAGCTTGAATTCTCAATCATTCCTACGATGTTGTGGTAACGGACCCAGGGGGCTCGTCGGGAACGGAGCAAGACGGGAAAAATCGGAGAATCGGGACTGAGCGAATCGATACTGGTCTTGGTGATCAACAGTTCGGTGTCCCGAAAAACCCCTGGGTTTTGACGTATGAGCGAATTCCCCATCTCGATCAATCCCGAGGGAAGTTGAATGAGCTTTCGACCCAACCATTGCGTGTAATCGTTGGCATAGTCACTGCCCCGGTGCGGAGTCGCAATCGTGACGACTCGTTGGATCGATGGATTGGGGTGGAAAAACAGAACGCTGGCCAATCGAGCTTTCTCTTGATCGCTGGCCTGAATCTCTTCGAAAGGTGCGTCGCTGATGATTCTCCAGAATTCTTCACCGCTTTCGATCGTCTGCATTCGAGAGACCAACCCTCCCATGCTATGACCGACCAAGACGGTTTGATCAAGAACTGGAAACTGATGTTTTGGATCCAAGTTGTTTCGTAGTTCCGCCAAGTCGGATCGCATCTGAGCGGCGCTGACCCAAAACGGTTGCCCAGTAGGATATTGATAAAACCAAAACTGATAATTCTTGCGCAATTCACGAAACGACCGCAGATCGTTAAACATAGGCATCCAGGTCATGGGACTGGACCACAAACCATGGACCATCACCACGGGTATGCGGTTGGGATCGAATGGTTCGAGCATGTAGACGCCCCGGAGTTTCTCAGACTGGTCCGGAAAGAGCAGGCCTGTGGTGCTGTTGGTTTGCTCTTTGAATTTGGGGTTCTCCAAGAAATGGGCCAGAGGTGTGCTCAGATCGGATTGGATCGGCACGCTTCGCTCACTGAGCACCAAGTCCGCACCCGAGAGCGGGTCGTGCAATTCCAAGACGCACGGGTGCCGACGATGGGGCTGTGTTTCATCATAGCCCTCTTGCATGGCAAGCAAATGAGGTGTCGTGACCCGCAGTATCGCGGTGACAGGAAACGACAACCCTTCGGGATAATACTGCTCGGCGTTGCTGTCTTGGGATGAACGATTCCTCAGTGCCAGCATCGGCACTCCGATCCCATAAGTAACATTTCCAGCGTCAATCGTTTTGACCTGGAAGTCGCTGCAGAACTTTAGCTCGCCAAAGTCCTCGTCGGCCCATGGACCACAGTTTGCCACACGAACCTCATGCGAAGCGGTGTCGGTACTGATGCGATAACTCAAACCAGGCCTGAGATTCCCTTGGCTACTAACGATCCGCAAGACGGCCTCTAACGCCG
>JAGWZB010000294.1 GCA_018969045.1 Planctomycetota bacterium
TTGGTTTTCGATAGCAGTCCGATGAGCTGTCTGGGCACTTGCAATGATGTCCCCCTCGAGAAAGTCATCCGATTCGGTGGTGTCAAAACTGATGACATCCGTGGGATAGTCGTGCTGCAGATACTCGAGATTGACTTGGTGAATTTGAGGGTCATCAACCACTGCGATCGAAATCTCACCCTCGGTCCATCCATAATCGCTAGCAATCAGCTGGATTGCTTGGTCGATGGACTTTTTTGGAAGCTTCACTTTCTTCGAGACGAATTGGATTTCGGTATGGATCGCCATGGGTTCCTGAGGATTGGTTTGGGAAAGTGCGCCTTTTGACGGCCAATTCAGAACGTGGACGGTAGGCAACTAGGCGGATTTTAACGGCTGCGACGAGTTTGTGGATGGCGCAAGAGATGTTTGGGTCCGAACGATCGGAGTTGTAGGAATCCTCCCGAAGCTCGTCAAAATTGGTAAAAACCTTTCGATTCCGGACGGAGTTTGCCGAAACATAGTTTGTATTCGCAATCCAGCACAGCTGGTCGAGTGTGGGGGGCCGCGTTCAACGGATACGAGCCGACTGGGCTAGGGAATGGAATCCCACCAGATTCGGCAGTTGAACGCGAAAAGTCCCTGCAGTCTTCTGGCCGATCGGTTTGCAGGTGCCGAGGTTCTGAGTGAATGGCTCCAAAGCGCCGTTGTTCCCGCATAACATATCGTAGGAGGATATCCATGCGACGATTCTTTTTGGGCATGGCGATTGCCTCGCTGACCGCCGGTGCTCCGTGGACGGCGTTTGGTGGGGATCGCGAGATCGCCGATGCCATCATCGCCACCGTTAAAAAGGCACAGATTGACCTCAAGGGATTTGACGTCGATCTGACGGTTGAGAACGGAAGTGTGACTGTATCGGGGGCTGCTGCAAGCCAAAAGCAACTCGATGAAGTCATGACTGCCGCTCGGCAAACCGAAGGTGTTAAGTCGGTCGATTGCAAAGTGACCGTATCCGCCGATCCTTCGCTCTCTAGCGAAGACAAATCGGGTGTGGTTCCGGCCTCTGCAAGTCAGATTCCAGCAATGCTCACCGATGTGGCAGAGGATGCACCCGCTGCAGCCAAGCCCATGCCGGTGGTTGATGCTTCGGTGGACTCGGCAATCACAGGCGAAATTCTCAGCAAGCTCGGTGCAGCCAAGAAGTCTGGCTCGCTCAAAGGCTTCGACCTGGACGTTTCGACCGTCGACGGCGAAGTTTGGGTTCGCGGATACGTCTCCACTCCAGAACAAAAAGCGATGGTTCTCAAAACCGCACAACACGTCTCTGGCGTACAGCGTGTGGTCGATGAAGTAACGATCAACAGTGTTCAACCAGCAAGCGGCCAGATTCCTGGTGTCCCAGGCATCCCCGGTGTTCCTTCGATTCCCGGAGTGACCGCTGGTGTTCCAGGCTTGGTAGCGGCTCCAACGGCTCCTGCCATGACGGGCGCAGCTCCAAGACCTTTTGCTCCAAGTAGCGTTAACGGTGGTGCTGTCGGCGGTCCTTACACTGGAAATGTGGTAGCTCCTCAAGCTCCAATGCCAATGCAAGGCGGTCCAAGCTACGGTGGGGGTGTTCCTCGCTACGACCAACCATACATGCCCAGCTACGCATGGCCAAGCTATGCAGCATATCCAAACTATGCAGCTGTAAGCTATCCCAAGCAGTACTCAGCCTCTGCTTGGCCTTACATCGGACCGTTCTATCCTTATCCTCAAGTCCCATTGGGATGGCGACGAGTGTCCCTGGAATGGGATGACGGACTGTGGTATCTCGATTTCACTCACAAGTAAGTCGAGTGGTCGAAATTGAAATCAACCCAGAGGGCCTTGGTCGAAAGATCAGGGCTCTCTTCGTTCATTGCGACGAAGTGATTTCCGCAAACGATAGTACTTCAGCCCGGGGATGAAAAAACACAATCCCGCAACAACGGCAAAGATTAGATGCGCGACTTGCGGCCACTTCATCATGGCCACTGCAGACAAAAGCAAGCTGGCGGCTTGGACATAAAAAACACCACTGAGTATGCCAGCCTTGATGAAGAACATCATGCCAGTGATGACCGCGAGCAAAGGTGTCAGAGTAAGAGGAGCAAGTCCTAAAGCCCACTCGACCGGGAACAAGGCTCCGATTCCTATCATCGCTGCACCCCAGACATGTGCGATTTGACGTTCGACAAAGGTCACGGGTCCCATCCTCCTTCGCAGAGCCCAGAAGACTGAGGCCCAGCTACCTAGGCCGACAGTCCATAGCAAGGCGTAGGAAAGTCGACTGCCGTGGTTCCACTGCAAGAGCTCCGTTAGCACACTGGCGATCACCAGTACCAACGAGTGCCACATCCACAGCAGTCCCCAGTTCTCCAGGACGGGTGCATGGTGCGTTTCGCGGAACCAACGCGCGACGACTTGGGCAAACTGCCCCGACTTGGCAGAAATCGGTTCGTCTTTCAGAAAAGCTGCCAAATCGTCGGCTAGTTTTGCCGCAGTGGGATAACGCAGGTCAGGTGGTTTTTGTAAACACCTAACGAGGATCATCTCAAGATCGCGATCGATTTTTGGATTGAGCAACCTGGGGCTTGGTGGGTCCTGCTCCATCACTTGCAACAACATGTCCATCGTCGACTTGGCAACGAATGGAGGACGACCCGTCAGGGCATGGTAGAGAACCGAGCCTAGACTGTAGACATCCGACGCAGGGCTGATGTTGCCCATGCGTCCACTGGCCTGTTCGGGGCTCATGTAACTGGGGGTACCGAGCACAACGCCGGTACGTGTCAGAGACTCCCCGGCATCGGTGTGCTTAGCCAATCCAAAGTCCGTTAGTCTTGCAATTCCTTTTTCATCCACCAAGATGTTCGAGGGTTTGATATCGCGATGCAGAACACCGTTTTGATGCGCAAAGTCTACAGCACGGGAGATCATCTCCAGAATGGAAACAGCGTGCCGTTCGTCGATCGAGGCGCTGTTGATGAGCTCATGGAGAGTACGTCCGTGGATGTACTGCATGGCAAAATAGGGCCGACCATCGATTTCGCCTACGTCATATACCGGAACGATTCCCGGGTGTTGCAATTGGGCGGTGGCTCGGGCCTCTGCAAAAAAACGCTGCCTTTCGGCATCCGAAGCGAGTTGATCCTTGAGGATCATCTTCACTGCAACTTGTCGGCCAAGACTGATTTGCTCAGCTCGATAGACAACGCCCATGCCTCCTCTGCCGATTTCCTCGACGAGTCGATAGTCTCCAAAATTGCAGGGGATTGGGAGTCTCCAAGCATTCGATTCACCGGAACCTGGATTGGAGTCGACAACGACCGCAGCTTCGTGACTACCGATGGCATCTGTTACGATGATCGTTCCCCAGATTGCGATCAGCTCTTTGGCTAAGGCAGGGTTCTGGATGCACGCCGGATGTACTTCACAGACTTGGTGGATATCCACCGATTGACCTTTCTGCAATCGGTCGGTCAGTTCAGCGACCAGCAAGGCTAGATCTTCATCGATGTCGACATCGTCCGATGGATCGTGATCCACTTGGGACAAAGGGGGGATCTGCGGATTCATTCACGGATTTCCCGGTTGAGGTTCGGAAGGCTCTCGATGACTTCCCGTAGCCTTTTGATCGCTCTTAAATATCGCATACTTGCGGCTGGTTCGGTCAGTCCCAGAGACTGCGCGATTTCCTGATTGTTGAGTTGCTCATAATGCCGCATGAGGATGATCTCGCGATCGCCGTCTTTGAGTTGTGCGATCGCCATCTCCATATGCTGAGCAAGCTCTTTCTGAGTCGCTGCAGCGGCCGGAGTCAGTCCGCCGTCTCGAAACTGATTTGCCAGTTCGATGGTCGATTGCTCGTTGGAGGAGAACCCTATGGGGCCTTGCTCTCGATCGATGCTCCTTTTGGCCGACATGCGGTGCCTGCGATGAGCATCGATGATGCGGTCCTTGGCGATTTGACGAATCCATAAGTGAAACGGTATCGTCGGTGAGTTCACATACTCGACCAACCTGCGGTTGGCCTCGATAAGAACGTCTTGGATGATGTCGCTGACGTCGACCCTCTGAGCCAGTCGCTGATCGAGCCGCATGGCGATCATTCGGCGCAAGGGGTCCCGGTGACGGTCCAAGAGTTCCTCGACCGCTTGCTGCTTACCTTCTCGGACATCCACTAGCAGTTCCGTAGTGGCTTGGCCCTCTGGCCAAATCGACTCTGACATTTCGCTTCGGCAGGAGACCTGCCGTCCGCAACGTTGTATTTCCGCTAAAATGCGCACTCTTGGATGTATTTTACAAGGTTGGCCAGTGTTGGCCTGCTCATTCGGTTAGAAAAGGCAGTAATCCCCGGCGGATTGACCGATTTAACTATGATTCCAGAATTGCAACCCACCGCATCGGTCATCCGGATCAGCCCAGAAATGGACGTGCCGATTACCCCAAGGGTCCGTCGGCTCATCGATACAGCCCCCTTTCGCCGCCTTGCGGGAGTCTCGCAATTGGGGCTGGTCTCGCTGGTTTATCCAGGAGCAAGCCATTCTCGCTTCGAGCATTCCCTCGGAGTCTACCGAAACGCGATCGACGTGCTTAAGCATCTTGCAAGCGATCCTCGGCAGCCGATGCTCTTTGGTGACCGCGACGCCTCGCTACTGATCGTCTCGGCTCTTTTTCATGATCTTGGGCATTGGCCATTTTGCCATTTGATCGAGGACCTCGGACTGGTCGACTCGGCCCGTCATGAAATTTTAGCAAGAAGATTGTTGGTTCAGTCGGAACTCGCGGTCTTGCTGAAGTCCGACTGGGATCTCGATCCAGAAAATGTCGCTGATTTCCTCGATCCAGATCCCGCCAGTTCTCTAGATCCTGTTCATTCGATATTGCGATCGATACTCAGCGGTCCGATCGACATCGACAAACTTGACTATCTAGAACGTGATTCCCTTCATGCAGGAGTACCCTACGGACGAAATTTCGATCGCCATCGATTGGTTCATTCTATGTGCATCGATACTAAAAAAAATCGGATTGCGATTTCTGAGAAAGGTCGTACGGCAGCCGAAATGATGGTCTTTGCAAGGTATGTCATGTTCAGCGAGGTGTATTGGCATCATGCGGTCCGCAGCGCGACGGCCATGCTCCAACGTGCCGTCTTTGAACTCCGTCGGCGATCCGAACTTGTCCAGTCATGGATCGATATGGACGATGCAGCCTTTAAATCAAGCCTGCTCAGGAGCGCCTTCGGTACTCCTAGCCAAGACTGCACCGAGGGGATCTTCGGGTCCAGACGCTCGCTCTATAAAAGGATCGCTCAATTCGATTGCTTCTCTGAACCGCAGCTACATCGTTCCATCTCCAGCAAGACATACCCGCAGCTGGTCGAGCTATCTGGCCGCTTGGCCCAAGCGATTTCAAAGCAATTGGATCTGAAATTGGCTCCCAACGAATTGCTCATCGATGCTCCTCCGGCGCAGTGCGAAGTCCAATTCGATCTTCGCGTACGCCACAAGACGGGGGAATATCGAGAACTCTTTGAGCTTTCACCCGTGGTGCAATCTCTGGCCACACGTCAATTCGATGAGATGGTCAAAAGGGTACGGGTCTTTATTCACCCAAAACATCGCGACTCAATCAGAAAAGCGAATATCCCGCAGCTGTTGGAAGAGATTTTAGCCGGATCGTGTTGACAATCCGGCTTAGTGAGCAAAAATAAAAATCCATGAGCCAAAACGATTTGATAAAGATATCCCAGATTATTATCCCCAAGTGCCGGTAGGCCTTGGGGAAGCGTTTTGTTTCTTGAAACGCAGTCGCAATCCAAACTTGCAACGACCCCTGAAGCCTGCCGCTTCAGGGGTTTTTTGTTTTTAAAAACCCACCAATCA
>JAGWZB010000295.1 GCA_018969045.1 Planctomycetota bacterium
CTCTGCTGCGATCATGCAAAGCGACCCAGTCGCATTTGCAAACTACATCAGCATCAGCGACTCAGGCACCTTGGTCAAAACCCAATGGACTATGCTCCATCCAGCCTTACCATGAACTCTGCAACTCTGAAAGATTGGGCTCAGTTAGTCCGAGTCCCCAATACATTCACCGCCGCGGCTGACCCACTGGCCGGGATGTGCATCGCTGCGATGTACTCCCCAAACACCAGCGTCTCGGCTCCCGGATACCTGCCATCGGCAAGCTTGGCAGCGATCGGTTCGATCTTGCTCTACTGGGGAGGCATGGTTCTAAACGATGTCTTCGACTTGGCAGAAGATCAGAAAAACCAAAGACCAGGACCCATCGTCCGAGGTGCCATCGGACTTCCACTGGCTAACCAAGTCGGGTGGGGCATGCTCTCACTGGGCTGGCTCTTGGGCTCCATCGCCTCGGCCCTAATCCACGGATCCTTCCTTTGGTCTGCAATCGTCGGTGCCTTGCTTGTAGCGGCCATCATCGGCTACGACGGTCCCTGCAAATCGACCCCATTAGCTCCTGGACTTATGGGGCTGTGCCGAGGACTCAACCTTTGCCTCGGAATGGCCATCGCCTCTGGATCTCGATTCCCCGATCTACCAAGCCATCTTTGGCTCCACCCCTTAGCCTTCTGCCTCTACGTCGCTGGCTTTACCCTCGCCGCGAGAAAAGAATTCCTCACCCAGCAATCCCGAACTCGACTCTGGCTCGGTTGGCTGATCTGCCTGAGTGGAATCCTCCTCTTCTCCTGGACCATCTGGAGATTCCCAAGCCCTTTAATCCAGAACCTCAGCCTCAAGCGCGGTCCCTGGTCGCAGTGGTTCTTCCCATGCATGATCCTACTGCTTGCTGTCCCCGTTTTTCGACGCGCCCTTGGGTCCATCCAATCCCTAAGAGGTCCAGATCTAGGACTCGCCATTCGCACAGCCATCATCAATATCCTATTCATCGACGCAACACTGGCCCTGATCTACGCGGGACCATGGGCTGGTTTGCTCATCGCAATGCTCCTTTTCCCAACTCTCCTGCTGGCTCGTTACTTCCGAGCTACCTGATGATCAAGCTCTCTCTGAGCGGACAGCTTGCCTGGGCATCTACGCAATATGAGGATTTTAACGGCCGATCGCTTTTGGCTGGATTCCACCATCGCAAATGCCGAATCGTCTCATTCCACACGAGGTGGACCAAGGATCTGGTTCCTTCAAGTCGGCTTTACGGATGATTGGCGACTTACCCTTCCATCCGAAAGACTATCGATCTTGTCGCTCGAATTTGCAAACACCGCTATGGGCATCCTCTTTCTTGCTATATGGCTCTTGGTCGGCCATATTTTGACACTAGATCACCCCTAGTAGATCTCGCTCAACTCACCCGTGGGTCGGGGAATGAGCCATCTCTAGATTCCCAAAGAACGATCGCCAGCGCTAACTTAGCCAGATCGCTTCCTCGGTCAAAATCTGCACGGTCTGCCCCACCTCAACCTGGTCTCTTGCGATGCGACTTGGCCTGCTCTCAACGACCAGTACGCGGCTCTGAGCAACCTGAACTTCAATCCAGCGACTCGACTCGACTTGCCGTATCGAAACCACAATTCCAAACCCAAGCACCTGCCCTGGTATAAATGAGAATCCTGGGCGATCCATAGAATTTGGTGGGTTCGCGACCATCAAACTCCAATCGGCAGGTCGAACCCCGAATCGCTTGCCCTCTTGGAAATCTTCGAACCACTGCACACTAGGTCGACCCATCAACTCTGCTGCAACCCGCGTTCTTGGCCGACGATAGACTTCAGCCGATGCTCCCGTTTGCAGTATCCCTCCCTGTGCAACCAAACTCACTGTGTCAGATAGCTCACAGGCTTCTTGGGAATCATGGGTTACATAGATGCATGTCAAACCGCGCTGCTGCTGCCAACTCCTTATCAACCCTCGAATCGGACTTCGTAACGATTCCTGCAAATGAGACAATGGTTCATCCATGAGCAAGATCCGACGACCGCTTAGCAACGCCCTGACGATCGCCAAACGCTGCAATTGCCCCCCACTGAGCTCGCCGGGCTTTTGTCCAAGCACCTTGTCTAGCTCGAACTGACCTACCAATTCCTCCTGCAAACCCGAATCACACTGCCCCGAGAGCCTCTGGGCAAAACGAAGATTATCCGCGACACTCAGATGATCATAAGTCCACGCCGATTGACTTACCATCGCCACCCCTCGAAGATGCGACGCAGATCGAGTCACATCGCCCTGGTCGATCCAAACACTCCCTGACTGAGGATACTCCAATCCAGCGATAATTCGCAATAACGTGGTCTTGCCCGACCCGCTTGCTCCTAGCACCGCATGAAACTCTCCAGCAAGCACCTGCCAGTTAAGCCCCTCGAAGAGCCTCGTGCCTGGATAGCCAAAACATACCTCTCGAAGCTCTACCGACAAAGAACCGTCCATCTTAAGGCTTCTGACGCTGCAACCAAGCCATCACCACCGCCGCTACCTTGGTCATGGATTCCCCTGAGCATTTATCGGGAGTGTCTGCCATCGTATGCCAATAACTCTTGGAACGCGACGCCACTGTCGGATAGTCAAAATCGATGATGTCAATCGTAGGCAACTTGGCAATCTCATTCAGAGGCAAATGATCATCGCGAATCGAATGCAAAACTCGCGGACTGAACTCCTTGAGCCCTAACTCTTTAGCAATCCCCCAAACCTCTTTGGCCAATCCCGGTGCATGCTTGAAACTGACTTCGTCCCAAGACAACTGCAATTCCTTGTCTCCAACCATGTCCATCAAAATACCTGCTCGATAAGTCTGCTGAGGCCCCTCGGTTACCAACTGCTCTGCAAAATAGGTCGAGCCTACAAAATAGTCTCCTGTCGTGTTGACCCCAGCACCATAAACCAACTCCTCTGCGTCAAAGAATAAAAAATCCACCCCAACCTTTAAGTCCAACTTGCTCATGGCATGCCCAAGCTCCATCAATAGCGCGGTACTACTGCCGCCATCGTTGGCTCCCACAAACAACCCTCTGGGATTTTTAGGATCCTGGTCCGGAAAAGGTCGCGTATCATAATGCGAACACAATAGAACTCGGGTCGCTAGCTCAGGCTTCCATCGAACCATCAGATTCCTGACCTCGACCGATTGCCCAGTCAACGGATGCTTGTGATTAAACGTCTGCCACTGGATCTGACCACCCAAACCACCGAAATGCTCCTCCAACAACCTCTGCTGCTGCTGCATCCCAACCGTTCCGGTCGTCCGAGATCCAAGTTTGCAAAGCTTCTCCAAATAACCCATCGCTCGCTTGGAATCCAGCGGGGCAGGGGGCCGCCATCCCCTTGCAGAACCCTGCGCCAAAACGGACTCCCCACTAGCCTCTGCTCGAGCAACCGCCCCAGTTCCCGCGCCACTTTCCGACGCACCTGGCAAACAGCCCACCAAAGATCCTAAGACCACAAGATAAAAAAGTCCGGCCGTTTTTCGCGCCAAAATACACCCCAATATCAGGGTTAATGAAACGTCGATTCCGCTGACCCATTGTTTGGATCCACCCTCAAGTGTCAATCAGGGATACCATCGATCCTTCACCCCACAACGACGCTTCCTCCCAAAATCAAAAAACAATTGGCACGCTCATTGCTCTATTTGCCTTTCGATCAAAAAAAGGTGCTGCCACATTGACAGGTGTCTGTCGAGCACCCCGCGATCACAACGTTTTTTCGCAAAAAGGGGTTTCACCATGGCTCAGTTTCCTTTCCAATTTCGTCAGTTCCCTTCGGCCCTCCAAGACTTCGCCGTCGAAATGGAAAACATCTTCGACCAAGTCCTCAACAAAGGCCAATCGAGCAAAGACTGCTCAAGCGAAGCATGCTCGCAAAACGGTTGCTCTGCCAACGGGGCTTGCGAAGCTCCAGCGACCGTCGCGTTCACTCCCGCTCTGGATGTCTTCGAAGACCAAAATGGCTTCGTCCTCATGCTGGACTTGCCAGGAGTCTCCCTAGAAAACCTTAAGCTGGAATTGCTCGAAGATAAACTTCACGTATCGGGAACCAAAGCCGCCGCAAGTCTCGCCGACGGCTCAGTACTGCACCGAAGCGAACGATCTACCGGTAACTTTGCCCGCGCAATCCGACTTCCCAAGCAAGTGGCAAGCCAGCAGATCGAAGCCAACTTCAAGGATGGAGTACTGCACATCCGTGTTCCGAAAGTTCCTAAACCAACTTCCAGAACCATCGTGATCAATGGCTAACTCCCATTGACGCAAAGTCTCCGTCGATCAATGTCCCTCCAAAGCCCTATCTGGAACCCTCCGGATAGGGCTTGTTTCATTTCGACAATCGAATTTCAAGGCAACCACTCGTCCGATTCGTCCGATCCGTCCGATCACAATGCGACAAAAACATCCTCGCTCAAGTTGCTTGTGATCACCTCGACTTGGCCCATGCGATCACCCGGCACGATCGCCAGATATCCAACCTCAGGCCTGCTTGCACAAAACTCCAAAGCACCCTCTACACCCATGACATACAATCCAGTCGCCAGAGCGTCAGCCCAAGCTGCCGAAGGATGGAGCACCGTGATGCTCAAAGCTCCCTTCGATGGCCATCCCGTGCGTGGATCGATGATGTGTCCATAACGCTCCCCTTGAAAATAAAAAAACTGGTTCGCAGGCCCACTGGTCCCCAACGCACGATCCTTCAATACCAACGATCCCAAAACACGTTCGGATTGCTCGGGATGACGCACCGCAATCTTCCATCCGGATTCCTTTTGATCCAACAACTGCTTCCCTCCGGCAACCACGCTGCTCTTGCCACCATGGATGGCAAAGTCCTCAATCCCACGATCTCGAAACTTCGCAACGGCTTGATCGATCGCGTACCCCTTGCCAATCCCACCCGGATTTACCGCCACCGGTCCGGTCAATCGAACCCGTCGGCGTTCCTCATCAAACTCGATATGCTGCGATCCAACTTTCGCCAAAGCCTCCGAAATTTGATCCTGTGTGGGCATCCTTCCTTGCCGACTGGAAAAACCCCACGCCTCCGAAAGCTTTGCCGCTGTTATGTCAAAACAGCCACCGGTCTGCTGGTGAATCAAACAACCAAGCTTGAGCATGTCAAACGCCGGCAATGACACTTCCACCCAGTCGCCCTGGCCCCTAGCATTCAAACGACTCAAATCACTTGTTGGGATATAAACACTAAGCAGTTGTTCAAGCCACTCAATCAACTCAAGCGACTCAACGGCGACCTCCGGCCCATGCAATGGATGCTCGGGATGAAGCAGAACATCAAACTGACAAGCCATCGCGCGGCGAGTAAATTCCAACCATATCGGCTCGCGTCGATTCATAAACTACCAACAAACTCTATCGAGATGGACGAACGACTCCATTGCGACGACTGCGCTCCCGCAAAAGCCGTCGGAAATCTTTAGGGTCAGCCATATCGATCTCATCGCGAACTTCACGTCGCAGCCGATCATAGGCCTCAAGCATTCGAGCATTGCTGCTTATTCCCTCAGGGATCATCCAAGTCGATATCACTAGCAATTGATCACTCGCATCGACGGTCTCGAGCAAGCTCTTGGGAAAGGCCGAAAGCCTACCCGCTAAATCGCTTACCAATGCATCCTGATTCTCAAGTCGATATCCCTCCTCAACAGGTCTTGCCGAATACAAAGCCATCAAAGCCGACTTCGCATCGGTCTCTCGTCTCAAAAAAGGTATGCTGGCCATGATCGAAGGCAGCAACATGCCATTGCTCCAATTCTCCACCGCTTCGGCATCAGCCCCCTGCAAATCGGACGCGTAAAACATCGCCGCCCGG
>JAGWZB010000296.1 GCA_018969045.1 Planctomycetota bacterium
CCACCGTTGGATCTATTTCGATACACGCTGCAATCTGGAGAAGCCACACGCGAAGGAGCGTTTCTAAACTTCGAGTCTGAGAGCTACAAAAGCGAAGTGACTCTCACGACGCTCTTTCCCGACTCGCAATCGGTCAGCGGCGGAGTTGCATTCGATACCGTGAAAATGACCAACGAAGACTCGTGGAGCTTTCTTACTATCGGAGGAGGTCAAATCCAGACATCCGCAGGGCAAGACGACCAAGTCATCGCCACAGGGGGAAGCTCAGCACTAGCTGTCGAAACGCTAACTTACCAAGCCAATGCGACTCGCAAACTAGAGTCGATCAGCCAGGAATGGGACTACTTTGCCGACGAAAATCGCAATTCCAGTTACAACAAGACCATCGTCAGCACGAGAGCTTTCGATCCGAACAACCCGGATGCGGTCGATCCCGATCCGATCGTCACGGGGGACCAACGCGTGGTTGTCACAGGTACTCAGTCGTTTCTGACCGTGCGAAAAATGGCTCTCGGTCCACGGCCCGAGGATGTCAGCCGAGAGTACATCGAAGGTATTTTTGATTTAGCGACCGGCCAGAGAAAAGGCCGGGATAACCTTACCAACTACACCGCTGGACTTCGTGAGTCCGGAGGCATGGCTCCGGGAGGTGACCCGACACCTCGTGACGAGTGGATCACGACGTATGAAGCGAACTGGGACCCACGCAATCTCTACGAAGCCGACTTGGACGGCATTCCACTGCCGGAAGACAGGTATCTGCACCTGGATGCTCATCTGTACAAGCTCCCCGACGGATTCGTCGCTCCGAGTTCCAACACCAGTGGACGGACCTGGACTGAGTGGTTTGCTGGTCAAAAAGGGGATGCGTTCGATCAATCGATGAATGGGATTTCAGGTTTTGTAGATGGCTTTACCGGTGGTGTGAGTAGCTTTATTCGGCAAAACATCAATCCATTTGGTGACTACGTTGACTACGAAAGTCCCGTGTATGTCGGGACTGAGATCACAGGCACCATCGGTTCTGCGCTCGCAAACCCAACCGGTTTCGCAGCAAAGGGTACGGCGATTTACAACCTTGCCAACAAGTTCGACGACTTAGGCCGATGCGCAAACCTCGTCACTAAAGTCGTCCACGGTGGCTGCTTCATCGAAGGAACCCTTGTCACCGTATCAAGTCTCCCAGGCCAATCAACCTCAACGGATTCGCTTTGGTCGGATCCAAGCTGGCTCGACGAGCCATCCCACGAGACACCATGGCTCGTCCCCGAGCGCTACGCATCGGTGGCGACCCGCTCGCAGCTACAGGTCCCCATCGAATCGGTACCGATCGGAGCGCGGGTTCCGACTAAGAACCCCAATCGCTTCGAAGTCGACCCGCAACCCGAGCCCGACCACGCCACTTGGGCCAAGGTGTCCATAACGGTCGAACGCAGCGATGGCGGTATCGTCGACGCCGAGATCATTCGGCCACGCTCGTGGATATTGGCAAGCGGCCTGTGCGCAGGGCGCATGTTACCGCTAAATCTTCCTGAACTGGAAGTCTCCGGGCTAGCTTTAGTCACTGCCATCGACGATTGCCCACCGATCGCTGACGGCGAAGGCTCCGTAGTCACCGCACGGTTTGTCACCCGCGAAGTCCACGTCGTAGCCAGCGTGGATGTGCTGGGTCCCGACGGCACTGTCGAAACCATCACCGGGACGACCATCCACCCTGTGTGGTCAGTCGATCGCCAGGAATGGGTGCCACTGGCTGAGCTAGCCGACGGCGAGACCTTGCAAGGACTTGATGGTCTTGCGGTCGTTCTGAGCGTATCCCTTTCGCGAGTCTCGCAGCCGGTCTACAATATCGAAGTCCACGGCGAGCATGTCTACCAAGTCGGCCAGCTGGGCGTACTGGTGCATAATGCGTGTGAAGTTGTTTTGCAAATCGGTAAGTCCACTGCCAAGCTGTCTGCTGAAGGTGGTGTTTTGAGAGTTGCAGATATTTATGTCCAAGGTGGAGATGACATGTTGCGAATGTTTGACCAGATTCGCAAGTTTGGTGCAGCGAACGGTACAAAGACTTTTGAAGCAACAGCGGAGTTCTTGAACTTCCCACTTCGAGATCGGCTTATGAAGATGGGTTTTCAGTTTGAAAAAATTGGATCAGGTCCATTCGGAGACATTTGGAAGATCACGGGAGAATTGTAGATGACTACGCATACCCGAGAGCCGATGCGAGACAGTGCGTTCGCTTGGGCAATTGAGCAGATTCCCCGATTTGTTGATGCATGCAATACGCGTCGAGTTTCGACTACATCGCACATTGAGTATCACGGAATGGTCGATGGAATAGTCTGGACGGACGAATTGCCAGAAGTGACCTCAGATTTTAGGACGACAATGCAGAAAATTTTTTGCGTATTAATTCATCTCAGAACAAGTGTGATTCTCGGCGAGCATCTCACCGAAACTAGCAATCAGCTTCGTGATCTCCTTCGAACCTCTTGCCACGGATGGTCTTTTATGAGTGAGGATAGATGGCATTCCCAAAGAGCGAGGGATTACGATGAAGTGCGATCTAGATTCTTCAAAAAAATTGATCGGATGATCGACGCTAATAATCCCTAATATTAAAGTCAGACTGATCCACCTGTGCCAAACTCCTGATCATCGTCGAACGCAGCGCTTCGGTGCTGCAGAACATTCTGGAAAAAAGCGTTCGAGAACTCGGCGCTACTAAGCTGATTGATTCACTGGTTCATGTATTTATGCTTCCGCTATCTTCCCCTGCTCGCTCCATAGCAGTGGGATCCCTTTTCGCAGTTGGCGTAGGCTCATGCCTTCGGGTTCCTTTCCTTCGAGTATCTGCTCGACGATCGTCGGCGACAGCGATGTCAGCTGCAAGATTCGGCTAACGTGCGTGCGGTCCACGTTGTTCGCAGCTGCGATCTCATCGATGCTCTTGTACTCGCCTGACTCCAGTTGGTCTTGCCAGAGCCAGGCTTTAGCGATGCTGGTAATCAGCGGAACGTTCAGTGCTTTCGGTGCCTTAGCCTCTTCGGTCTTACTACCTTCAGACAGGATCATCTGCCGACCGTTGAGCCGGTAGACTTTAATCGGGACCGATACGATCACGGTCTCTCCCTCTCTTCGGACGGTTGGCTTTCCGGTTACGACAAGTCTTGAACCAGCTTCGCGCTTCTTGGCGGACTCTGAACTTTTGTTTGGTTTCGATTTAGCCATTGGATCGCTCTGCCTGTGAAGAAAGTTCCTCGACAATCTTTTCGATTCCGTTGGTTCGGAAACGAATGTCCACGTTGTTCTCTGATAACAGTTCGACCAAAAGCCTGATGACAGAACAAGGCGTAGAGTGCTGGCTTATTCGCTGGTACGATCTGGCGGGAATAGACCGAAGAGTTGCTCAGCTCGCCGAATCCTGATGCGACGCTCGTGATTGAGATCTAGGGCCTTGATGGTTACTCGACCGATTTCAGTTTTTGCGATCAACGTAACGTCCTCCCAATCAAAGTGGGTATCCCAATTATCCTGTCGTGGATTAAAAAATGGAATCACTTCACCGTTTGAAGGATTAGCCCCCGAAGTCCGGTCTGCCTTATGCAAATTGCAACTGGGACATGCTAAAGCTAAGTTACTGAGTTCGCTCGATCCGCCCAAGATACGCGGAATGATATGCTCGAGGTGGAAGGTGGCACCTTGGAGGGACTGATGCATCTGGCAGTATTCACATCGCCCACCGGCCCTCAGCGTAACAAACTCGCGAGACTCATCTGCCACAATGAGTTCTCTCTAAGGTTTACGACCCAATAGTTGAAGAGCCTCTGCCCGCACAAGTGAGAGACGTTCACTCAACTCTGCCAACGCGGCCAAATCCGCTCGCTCTTGTTCGGTTAGTTTTCCTTCGTTATTACGATCCATCAAATACTGTAGGTGCCGGTCAGCTTGGTCTGGCAGTTTGAGTGTAGCAACGGTTTCGACCCATTGCAGTGGTGCATCGACTGTGGTTACCACGGGCATCCTCGATGGAGTGAAGGTCAGGATTTTAGCCCTATTCTACACCAAACAGCGGTTATCGGGAAGAACAATCACTTGCGTGTTCGAGCACATGAGAGCCATCCCAAGAGACACCATGGCTTGCACCCGAGCGCTACGCATCGGTGGCGACCCGCTCGCAGCTACGGGTCCCCATCGAATCGGTGCCGATCGGAGCGCGCGTTTCGACCAAGAACCCCAACCGCTGGGAGGTCGACCCGCAACCTGAGCCCGACCACGACACTTGGGCCAAGGTGTCCATAACGGTCGAACGCAGCGATGGCGGTATCGTAGACGCCGAGATCATTCGGCCACGCTCGTGGATTCTCCGTAGCGGCATCTGCGCGGGCCGCATGGTACCATTCAATCTGCCCGAACTGGAAGTCTCCGGGCTAGCTTTAGTCACTGCCATCGACGATTGCCCACCGATCGCAGGTGGCGAAGGCTCGGTCGTCACGGCACGGTTTGTTACCCGCGAAGTCCACGTGGTAGCCAGCGTGGATGTGCTAGGTGCCGATGGCACTGTCGAAACCAGCACTGGGACTACCATCCACCCTGTGTGGTCAGTCGATCGCCAGGAATGGGTGCCACTGGCTGAGCTAGCCCAAGGCGAGAGGCTTTGTTGCGATACTGAGTCTTTCGGATTGGGTTTTCCCTCTAGCCTCTCGCCTAAAGCCTCCGGCCTGGTTCTGAGCGTCTCCCTTTCGCGAGTCTCCCAGCCGGTCTACAATATTGAGGTCCACGGCGAGCACGTCTACCAAGTCGGCCAGCTGGGCGTGGTGGTGCATAATGCGTGCTCCTCTACATCAGGTAATAACGCCGCGGCTGCGTTGGGACAAAAGATGCACCGCATGTATAAAGCAGGATTGGCAGATGGATTACACACATTTAAAGAGTATGTCATAAAAGGAACCAGGAAGAAAATAGATTTCTTAGATATTGAAAACGGAATTATTTATGAGCTTAAGCCGAATAACACAAAGGCTATTGCAAAGGGATTTAGACAAGCCAGCGGTTATGCTGAGGAGTTGAAAAAGCTATTTCCGAATATTAATTGGAAAATTATTGTGGACACTTATTAGGGAAAGAAGATGGGCGTAAACAGATTCAAAAGCATCTTCGACTCGATTGCTGTCAAGAACAGATGGCTCGCTGTCAAAGGGGGTTGGGTTCATAGCATTAAAGAAACCGATGAATGCATTGTGTCGATCGATCTACAGAAGTCGAGCCACGCCAAACAATTTTATGTAAACATACAAATTTATGTCCAGGACGCGTTTGGGCGCAGATTTGATCGTAATTTACAGGTGCAAAATGCCATACCCACTGCCTTTCGTCGATTACCAAAAGACTTTGATGATATTTTTGATTTGACGTCTGTTTTGAATGATAATGAACGAATCGCTCGAATGAGTGGCGTTTTCCGCTTTCTTGAAGACTATGCACGAGAAGCGACCTCGCTCCGTGGGCTGCTTAAATTGGCGGAGAACGGAGACATTTATCTGATTGCTGGAGTACGTGAGGAGATTCAGCGGCTTTTGAATAGCTGATCGCCAGGAATGGGTGCCACTGGCTGAGCTAGCCGCTGGCGAGGGGCTATGCTGCGATACTGAGTCTTTCGGATTGGGTTTTCCCTCTAGCCTCCCGCCTCAAGCCTCCGGCCTGTCTTCACCGCTCTGGCGGACCGTCGTTGACCGATGGAGCGTTAGTCTTTAGGTGGACTTCGGTTGTCTGACGACGCCCTGCTGGGTCGAACGTGTAGGCGACCGTATTGGTGTATCTTCCGCTGACGGCACTGAGCATTCGACCCGAGCG
>JAGWZB010000297.1 GCA_018969045.1 Planctomycetota bacterium
CGGTGTCCCGAAGGTGGATGAAATACGATCCATCAGCCGATTCGGACTCAGTGCTGTGACGGTAACCTTTGAAGACGGCACGGATATCTATTGGGCACGAAACCAAATCTACGAACGATTGCAGCGAGCCAAAGAAAACATTCCACAAGGGATGGGCACCCCGGAACTAGGCCCGATCGCAACGGGCATGAGCGAGATTTATCAATTCGAAGTCCGTTCCAAACCAGGATTTCATTACTCGCTGAGCGAGTTACGATCGATCCTGGATTGGCAAATCGCATTTCAGCTGCGAAGTGTCCAAGGGGTCGTCGAAGTCAATACGTTCGGAGGTGAGCTGAAGACTTATGAGATCCAAGTCGACCCGACGAAACTTCAGAACTACGGTATATCTTTGTCAGACGTTTTTACCGCGTTGGATGAAAACAACGGTAATTCCGGTGGTGGGTATATTGCCCATGGTGCCGAGCAGCGACTGGTGCGTGGCCAAGGCTTGGTCACATCGCTCGATGACATCAGCAACATTGTTCTGGAGAGCCGCGATGGAACTCCCATTCGGATCAATGACATCGGCGATGTTCGTTTCGCACCAATGCTCAGACAAGGGGCTGTGACTCGCGATGGCGATCGCGAAGCGGTAATCGGCATGGTGATGATGATCATGGGGGGAAACAGCCGCAAAGTGGTTGAAGATGTCAAAGAGAAAATCCATGCCATACAGAAGACACTTCCGGAAGGGATTCAAATCGAAACCTTCTACGATCGAACCGAGTTGGTTGAGAAAACGATTCATACTGTCGCAGAGAATATCGGCTTAGGGGTCATCCTGGTGATCGTCATGCTCATTATCCTGCTGGGAGATATGCGAGCTGGGCTGATCGTGGCCGCTGCTATTCCCCTCTCAGCCATGAGCGCACTGATCGCGATGCGCTATGCAGGTGTCTCGGCAAATCTAATGAGCTTGGGTGCGGTCGATTTCGGTGTGATCGTCGATGGTGCTGTGGTCATGATTGAAAACTGCATGCGACAAGCAGCCAACCACTTAAAGAACAACCCAGGTAAGAAAGTTCCGCTGCATGTATTTAATTCCTCCGCACAGGAAGTAGGTAAGCCGATTCTCTTTGCTGGGCTGATTGTGATCATCGTCTTTATACCGATCCTAAGCTTGCAAGGGATGGAGGGAAAAATGTTCCGTCCCATGGCCTTTACCTTCATGACCGCGCTCTCCAGTGCATTGATCCTCTCGGTGACCGTCATGCCCGTGCTTGCGTCACTATTTCTAGCTCGTTGGATCCAGCAAAAAGACACTGCTGTGGTTCGGACACTCAAAGCCGCTTACGAACCATGCTTGCGGTTCTCGATGAAGCATCCCGTTGGCATGTTCGCCACGGCCTTGACTCTATTTGCTCTGAGTGTAGGTGTGGCAAGTCAGTTTGGTAAGGAGTTTGTACCGAAACTCGACGAAGGAGATATCGCGATCCAAGCCACTCGATTACCAAGCGTTTCTCTGGAGACTTCGGTTGAGATGACCAAAGCCATCGAACGATGCTTGTTGAAATTCCCACAAGTGATCACCGTCGTTTCAAAGACCGGTAGGCCCGAGATCGCAAACGACCCGATGGGTGTCTATCAAACCGACGTGATCGTGCGAGTGAAGCCCAAGGATCAATGGACCGAAAAGATCACCAAAAACGATTTAGTGATTCGGATGCGGGAAGCGTTAGCCAAAGAAGTCCCTGCGAACTCATTCAGTTTCACACAACCGATCGAACTGCGCGTCCAAGAACTCGTCGCAGGTGTGCGTTCCGATATCGGACTTAGTCTCTACGGAGACGACTTGGGCGTTTTAAAAGCCAAAGGAGACGAAATCGTCCAAGCCTTGCAGAGCGTCCAAGGGGCAGCCGACGTCGCGGCACAACAGATCGCCGGACTCTCTTACTGCGGAGTGACCGTTCGTCGAGATGCACTGGGTAGATACGGTATGCATGCCCGCGATGTACTCGATGCCGTCGCGTGTGTGGGCGGCAAAGTGGTCGGCCAAGTCTTCGAAGGACAACGACGGTTTCCGATGCAAGTCCGATTGGTGCCCGAGTGGCGGACCGATGTTGAGAAACTCTCTCAATTGAGAGTCGAAGACACCTCCGGTCGCCAAATCCCGATTTCCCAAGTTGCCGATATCCAAGTGGCCGACGGCCCGGTCGAAATCAGTCGCGATGCGATCCGTCGTCGCTTGCTCATCAGCTGCAATGTCCAAGGCCGCGATTTAGGGGGATTTGTCGCCCAAGCCCAGCGCGTCGTCGAACAGCGTGTCGAGTTACCCCCCAATTACATTCTGCACTGGGGTGGTCAATTCGAAAATTTAAAAGAAGCTTCGGAGCGATTGACCATCGCAGTGCCAGTTGCCTTGCTGCTGATCTTCTCGCTTCTGTATGTCACGTTTAACTCGGTGCGCCTTGCACTGCTGATCTATCTAAACGTTCCCATCGCAGCCACCGGTGGCATCCTGGCCCTTGCGCTCCGAGGCATGCCGTTTTCCATCTCTGCCGGGGTGGGGTTTATCGCCCTGTTTGGGATTGCCGTGATGAATGGCGTTGTGCTGATTGAACACATTCGACACCTCAGGCATCATGGAAGCAATCCGTTCGATGCGGTAGTTCAAGGAGCGATGGACCGACTGCGTCCTGTTTTTATGACCGCTGCCTGTGGAGCTTTAGGATTCATCCCTATGGCTATTTCCAGTAGCTCAGGAGCCGAAGTCCAACGACCACTTGCAACCGTCGTGATCGGGGGGCTTGTTACTTGTACAATCCTCACTCTTTTGGTATTACCGAGCATCTACCGTTGGTTTGAGCCCAAGGAAACCGATTCATGATAACCACGCAGATCGATCTAAGTCGTCAAGGCAAGCAACAGGGTTACCTGCAGGTCCCTTACTCCCACAACCTCGGTGGCTGGGCCAATGTCATGATACCCATGACCGTTATCGCACGTGGAAGTGGGCCGACCGTCTTGGCACTCGGTGGCAATCATGGTGACGAGTACCAAGGGCAAGTCGCCATCATGAAATTGGCGCAGAGGATTTCCGAAGGGGACGTTCAAGGACGATTGATACTCATTCCATCGCTGAATTTCCCAGCCGCGCTTGCTGCCACAAGGCTGTCTCCAATCGATGGAATGAACCTCAACCGAGCTTTTCCTGGCGATGCCCACGGATCTGTTACAAGCCAAATTGCACATTATTTGACCCACGAGCTTTTCCCGATTTCTGATGCCGTGATCGATATCCATTCGGGCGGACGAAGCATGGAGTTTGTTCCTTGCTCCCACATGCACGTGGTCTCGGATCGAGCCCAACGTCAGTCAATGCTCGATGCAATGCTCGCCTGGAACACCGACTTCTGCTTTCTGTATACCGATATTGCTGGAAGTGGACTCTTACCGGTCGAAGCAGAGAATCAGGGCAAAACCGTCATCACTACGGAACTTGGGGGAGGAGAAGCCATTCCTGCTAGCGTCCATCGCATCGCGCACGATGGGCTAGTCAATGTGCTGCGTCACCTAGGAGTACTCAGCGGGGCTTTGCAAAGCCGGGAATCCTTGGGGCTCCCACCAACGGTATTAACCCAAGCCCTGGAATCGAAGAATTACTTGCTGGCTCCCGAATCTGGGATCTTTGAAGTCTGCGTGGAGTTGGGAGACATGGTCGCAGTGGATCAGCCCATCGGTAGGATCCACTTTCTTGAACGCCCCGATCGCCAACCGATCGAAATCTTGGCTCCCAAGCCTGGCTATTTGATTTGCATGCGGTCGCCCTGCAAAACCCAGCAAGGAGATTGCGTGGCGGTCATCGGCGAACAGGTCTGCGTAGAGTCGGTGATGGCCCGTTAAGTTTGCACTTCGAAGAACTTTTCAAAGATCGCCACGCCGATATCGTTTAACTTGGACTGAAAATCATCGATGAATTCGTGCAAACCATTGTCCATGACTTCTTCGATATCTAGAAATTCCAGTTCCGCTCGCAAACGTCCTAGAAGTTGCTCGGGTCGGTTGCTGTAGTTGCCTTGAGTCCCTCCGGTGATTTGCAACAACGACTGTTCGGCTCGCGAGATACAGAACCGGACAGCTCGAGGAAAATCTCGATCCAGAAGTAGGAATGCAGCGACCATATTCGGAGAAAGCCTGCCGAACTTACGGCGGTACATCTCCAAAGCGCTTGCGCTTTTGAGGAGCATTCCCCATTGGCTGATGTCCAACGAAGTTCCCACGTCGTGGACACTCGGCAAGAGCAAAAAGTACTTGACGTCCAAAATGCGTGACGTTTTGTCGGCTCTTTCAAGCATTGCACCGAGCCTGCCGAAATTCCAAGCTTCACCGTGAGACATCGTCCCGCTGACAACCCCTTCGATCAAGTATCCGAATTGACGAACTTTCGCAAAAAATTCGAACGGGGATTCGACCGCTTGGGAATCGTTGCGGCTTTCTCGCACAAAGAGATAGAACTTATTGAGCTCTTCCCAGATCGGACTGCTGAGCATCTCGCGACTTTGTCTTGCGTTTTCGCGAGCAAACTGCAAACAAGAAAGAATCGAGTTTGGATTGGTTTCATCGAACGTCAAGTAACGAATGACGTCTTCCTGGGAAACCGACCGATAGCTTTCAAAGAAACCTTCTTGGTCGCCTGTGGTGTAGACAAGCGCCTCCCATTGGTGATTGATTTGATCCCCCAGACCGAGGGTCAAGTTCAAGGTAACGTCGATGAAGCGAGCGACGTTCTCGGCTCGCTCGGTGTATCGACGCATCCAAAAAATCGAATCTGCTACGCGAGACAGCATGGCGCAGTTCCTCCGCTGCAGATACTCTGCGGTTTCGAGTGCTGGACACGATGTTGATATTTGATTTGTGAAGAGTTCATTAGCAAGTCCGCATGACCCAAGTATCTTTGCTCCCGCCACCTTGGGACGAGTTGACCACCAAGGAACCTTTGACCAAGGCAACCCGGGTCAATCCTCCCGGAACGATGTAGATGTCTTCACCGTAGAGGATGTAGGGCCTAAGATCCACGTGTCGACCCTCGAGAACATCGCCGCATAGGGTAGGTACAGTAGAGAGTGCCAGCATAGGCTGAGCAACGTAGTTTCGAGGATTGCTGAGAATCTGCTCTCGACAGGTAGCCAACTGTTCTTTGGTCGCTCGCGGCCCAAGGACGATGCCATAACCTCCCGATTCGTTCGCGGGTTTGACGACCAACTCTTCGAGATGATCCAGCACGTATTGACGCTGGCTCTCCTCAGCACACATATAGGTAGGCACATTCGGTAAAATCATCGACTCACCCAAGTAAAATTCGATCATCTTGGGTACATACGCGTAAACGGCTTTGTCGTCTGCAACTCCAGTTCCAGGCGCGTTGACCAAGGCAACTTTGCCATGGCGATAAACATCCATCAAGCCTCGAACCCCAAGCGTGGAGTCAGGTCGCAAAACGCTCGGATCGAGAAAATCATCATCGATACGACGATAAATCACATCGACACGTTTTAGACCGCGAGTCGTACGCATCCATACATAACCGTCACTGACGACTAGGTCAGTTCCCTGAACCAATTCCACTCCCATCTGCTGAGCCAAGAAGCAATGTTCAAAGTAGGCCGAGTTGTACACGCCAGGTGTTAGAACCACGACGTTGAGTTCCCGCGCCGTTGCTGGGGCAACAAACTGGAGCATTTTGAGCAGTTGCTCCGGATAAGTCTCCACGGGAAGGATGTTTCTTCCCTCGAAAAGTTGCGGAAAGGTCCTTTTCATCACTTCGCGATTTTCAATCACATACGAAACCCCCGACGGACAGC
>JAGWZB010000298.1 GCA_018969045.1 Planctomycetota bacterium
CATTGTAAAGGATCCGCAAAGCACGGTGCAAACTTTTTTTACCCGGAGACTGCAGTTTTTCTCGAGTCTGACGCCCAACGTATCACGTTCCTCTGACGCTTTCCCTTGCTGTTCGAGGTGTTCCTCTTCCTCCGGCCTCACGCCTCCGGCCTATCTTCACCGCTCTGGCGGACTGTCGTTGTCGGAGTTGGTGTCATTCTTTGGGTGAACTCGAGCGTCGTTCCCCGCTGCGTTTTCAACGTCAAATCGCTTAATCACTTCATTACGGGCTTGATGCCAATATCTTGACAGTCGCGGATGATGAGACAACGCTTCGGACAAAATCAACAATCTATTTCCAATAAGACAATCATGAAAATCGAAAGCGATTGCGGTAAGTACGGCAGCTTGGATAGACTCAAAGGGAGAAGAAATACACTTGACCAAAAGAATCTCGAAAGCTTGAATCTCACAATCTCGTTTTAAGCCAACTTGCTCATGCTGCGTAGCTACTGTTCGGATCCCGAACTCAAGCGACTTTGTCCAGAAAAGATCATCAGGCTTTGGGACATCAATTAGGCGTTCAAGACATTCAAGCATCATCAATAATATTTTCAAATCGATATTCGCATGGAAAGAAGAAGAAAAGACAACACAAATAGCCTCCGTGCCACCGTCGTTTAAAACGCGAATGATCCTCTCTCGATCTATCGGTTGAAATCTTCGACCCATTTGTCTTTGTCTTCAAAGGGGAAGCGTGGATCTTCCGCGCAGGGATTTATTGCAGGAGTTGCCGGAGTTGAGGGATGGCAACACATAGAGAATGGGTATCCTGCCCAACACTCTGCCGCACGCTCAGGGCGGCAATTCTTGGTTCCACCAGGCGAACCATCGGATGGATACGTTTGCAAATCGCAGCACCAGCATCTCGCGTTGGGGTCCCTGGGCGGCTGAGGTGGATTTACAGGCGGTTGAGATGGCGGATCTGGACTTGGATTTGGTCCAGGGTTTGGCTTGGGGTCACTGCAAACCCATTCGGTCACTATTACTGCAATTGGAATAGTCGTGTATTCCGCAACTTTCGTGCCACACTTGTAACTCAGGACCAAAACTGTCACTGGTAACATAACACGACGCGTTACAACACGACAAACGCCTCCAACGACGCCTGGACTCGGTGCGGGAATGGGTGGCTTCTCAAGATGCCCGTATGGGTCAACATACCAAAGCGGATTCGAACTAACATACTCGTACAAATTGATGCCGCCCCTGTAGGTTATGGGGTCTCTTGACAGGAACCGCCCGGTCAGCCCGCTGACCCAACGTGCCCTAAAGTGATGCAGTGCGAGCGTTGCGTCCCATTCGCGACCGGTATACGAAGTGCGAATTGAGAAGTTTGAAGTTGGAAGTACGACTCCAGAGGCATCCAAGACCGTCGGTTGGCCGTAGGCCGTGTAGGCGTAACGCTCGGCGATAGAGCCTGTGGATGTCGTTACAGCGGTGATTGAGTATTGTTGGTTGCGATGGAAGTACACCAACGTTCCGCCTGCACCAGCGCCTTTTCGCACCACCGGTTCATCGATGTAGCTCGCATAGACATAGCGATACGTTGGAGTACTCGCAGCACCGCCGACTGGGTAGTCTGCGATTGTCTGCTGGTCCATCTGCACAAACACAAAAGATCCACCAGTGCCTGTTCTAGCGACGCGACGTCCTAGGGCATCGTATTGGAAACTCACGTCCGCCGTCCCGTTGGCGTCGATGTCTGCCGATGCAAGCTTGTTATCGAAATCCCAGCTCAGGAGCAGAGCTGTCGTGGCTCCAGCAGGACGTAGCGTGGCTGGAATCGATGTCATGTTTCCTTTGACATCCGTTACAACGCTCGATCCACCGGCCGTGAGCAGCTCGTGCGTTGGACCATGGGTTCGGTTCTGTGCGATGCCGTTGGTCGTCACGCTTGTCCAGTCTCCAACACTGGTCAGATTCCATGACTGGTTGAACGTTCCGCTGGCGCGGGCATAGCCCGTCAGACGATCCTCGAAGTCGTAGGTGGTTCCCCCGGAAGTAAATCCATACCCGCTCATCACGCCGGTGATCGACTCGGAGGTCTTGTTCTTGTTGGCATCCCAGGTGTAACTCAAATCCCCGAGGCTGGTGTTGCTGTAGCTGATCCCCGAAAGAAGATTATCGCTTCGGTAACTGCGTGTCTCGGTGATCCCGTTGCCGAGGACTTCGGTTGTCTGACGACGCCCTGCGTCGTAGGAGCGTGTGCTGATTGTCGAACCGTCTAGGGCTAGCACATTGAGTGCTCCGGTGGAATGGTAGCTGCGCGTCGAGGTGGAGCTGTCCGGATACGTGACCGTCGTGAGTTCATTGCGTGCATTGTACGCTTGGCCAATCGTGTATGTCACGCTGCTGATCGTCAGGGCCTCGCTTGCCTTGCGCCCTGCTGGGTCGAACGTGTAGGCGACCGTATTGGTGTATCTTCCGCTGACGGCACTGAGCATTCGACCCGAGCGGTCGAAGGTGAACGTATCGGTATCGGCGATGGTACCTGAAGGAGAATTGGCAGCCGTCCGGTAGTTCCGACTGGTCATTCGACCTACCAAGTCGTAGTTGTACGTGACGGTGTCCCCTAGCTGGTCCTGCTTGCGCAGCACTCTTCCTGAATTGTCGTAGACAAAGGTAACGATTCCGTAGCCGGTCTGACCGACGGAAGTCCCGGAGGTGTGATCCGGATAGGTTTCAGTGAGTTTCAAGCCCCGCGAATCGTACGTGTAGCTGGTCGTCTGATTCTCAGCGTCGGTAAGCGAAGCCAGTTGGCTCAGGGCCGTGTATGCAAAGGCCGTCGCTGCACTGATCCGGTCGGTGGTTAACTTTCGACGATTGCGTGCATCGAAGGTTATTAGCGTGTTCTTGTTCTTCGCGTCGATCGAACCATTGCTGTCCCCAGAGTCGAAGTAGCGAGGCGAGCGGACCTCGGTGACATTGCTTGCCGCGTCGTAGAGCGTGTCGGTACGTGCCTCGATCGAGGTGCCGTAGGCGACTTTTTGAATCACGAGTCGACTGAGCGTGTCATATTCCATTTTGGACTTGATATCGATGTTGTTCGTACCTTCAACACTCGGAAACGTCTGGCCAAGGGCACTTGTCATTGACAATGTTAGCCACAATGCAGCCGCAGAAATCGACTGCTGAATCCATTTTGGTGCTAGCGGACTAAGGAGAGCAACAGTTATAGATGCCAAGGGTCTGATCAAGGTCGGGCGTGATTCATCTATCATGAAACCTGACAGGATTGGCTAAAGAGCCGGGTGTGTGCCTCAAAACCCGCAACTCTGATCATCACTAGACTAACGGATCCCCGGGGGCAATTGCAACTATGGGTGCGCGAAGTTTACAGGAAAAACCACAAGGATTCCCGATTTGATGAACAACGGGCTGAACTGGCAACCATTTTTGTTATTTGCATCCTCAGGATGCATCTTCGAGGTTACCGGAGGATGATTTTCCGAGCCTATGCCTAAAAAAACCCCGGGGTTCGGGGGAAGAGCCCCTGAGGAGTATGGACCGTTTGTGCCCCTCGCCAAAGAGGATGTTCAAACAGCCATCGAGTAGCCGAAATTACCGTCAAAGTGGATACAATTATGTAAACGAGCAAAGTTGCAGGACGAGCGTGGTTTCAACCGATCCAGAAGTGAGTTTACCCCAAATGGATATCCAATCCTCTCCCATGAGAAAACTGGTTCTAGCCTGTGTTTGTCTCTGTTTTTCAGGCTGCACGATTCCTACGTTTGAGCAACCGATCGAATCGTTCGACCACGCGACTGTTCCGGCGGAATGGTTTGGTCTCTACAACGGAGTGGATTTGTTCTGCTTTAGCGTTTTGGATTTGGGTGTCGTTCAAGGGCAAGACGTCTCCCGCGAGGATTACTTGCGAAACCTCTTCGAGCAATACCATGAGCGAAGACTGATTCTTTTCCCGTTGGATGCCACCATGCAGGGCGACCCTCGGTACAACGATCGACTCGCAATCACCTCATCCCCAGACCATGTCGCTGCATGCAAGAAATTTTACTTGGACACCTTGAGCCAACTGCAATCTGCTCCGAAAGGTAAGGCCTCTGTTGATACGGAGCTCGCTGCAGAGGTTCTTGAGTACGAGCTTTCGAATCAACTCGAAGGGATCGCATTCGATACCCAGCGGATACCAGCCCATCAGTTCGATGGTCTCCATCTACTGTTCGCACAACTAGGTAGCGGCAGTAGCAGTCAACCGTTCAAGAGTGTGAAAGATTACGACAACTGGCTTGGACGCATCAACGATTTCGAAATCTGGGTCAATGCATCCATAGACGCTTATCGGCGTGGAATGGCCGATGGCTACGTTCTCCCCTCAATCTTAGCCCAGCGCATGGTTCAGCAAATGCTCGACCCAACAATCGTCACCCAGGAGCCTCAAAAGAGCCTTTTCTACACCCCCATCACGAATCTTCCCGCTAACTTTTCTGCCGTAGACAAAAAGCGATTGACCGAGGCTTATCGAAAAGCGATTGCGACTCAAATCATTCCGGCTTACCGACGATTCGGCGAGTTTTTGCGCGATGAGTATTTGCCCAAGACACGCTCAACTGCGGGGATAGGAAGCTTGCCAAATGGGACCGAACAATATGCCTATTGGGTTAAGACTTGGACGACCACATCGCTGACTCCCGATGAGATCTATTCGATCGGACAGCGCGAGGTCGCTCGAATCCGTGGTGAAATGGAGAAGGTTCAGTCGGAATTAGGATTCCAAGGATCGCTCAAAGAATTCTTTCAGTACGTGCGAACCGATCCGCGTTTCACACCCTACCAAAATGCTGAAGAAGTACTTCAAGCGTTTCGCAACATCCAAGCCAAAATCGAGCCGAGACTCGATGGACTTTTCTTGCAAAGACCGAAGACGCCTTTTGAGATTCGGCGCACGGAATCCTTTCGAGAGGCAACCGCAAGCGCAGAATACATGCCCGGATCGGCCGACGGAAGCCGCCCAGGGATTTTCTATTTGCCCCTGCCCGACCCGGCCCAGTTCAACATCACCAGCGGGATGGACTCACTCTTCGCACACGAAGCCATCCCTGGTCATCATTTCCAAATATCGATGCAACAAGAAAATCAGCGATTGCCAAAGTTCATACGATTCATTTGGTACGGTGCTTATGGTGAAGGATGGGCACTGTACTGCGAATCGATCGGACGTGAACTTGGGCTCTACTCACAACCCGAACAGTACCTCGGAGCGCTCGGCGATGAAATGCATCGCGCGATTCGGTTGGTTGTCGATGTCGGTTTGCACCATAAAGCCTGGACTCGCGAGCAAGCGATTGAGTACATGATGGACAATGAGCCCATATCTGAGCAAAGCGCCGTCGCCGAAATCGAGCGGTACATGGCAATGCCTGGCCAAGCTCTGAGCTACAAAATCGGTTCTCTGCAAATACGCAAATGGCGCCAACAGTACGAAGAGGAGCTAGGCGAAAAATTCAACTTGGCAAATTTCCACGATGAAATCCTGCGCGACGGCGGAATGCCTCTGAACATTCTCGAGCGCAAACTCAAAGCGTGGGCTGCGAGAGTCAAGAGTGGACGCTAGGTTGACCTTGTCAATTCTCGACCGGGCCCGTTTGTTAACAGCGTCGGCGGTCTAATTCCAATCATCGACGGGAGCCGAAAAACGATCGAGTCGATGCCTGGACTCTGATTTGAATCCAGGACAGCTTTGACCTGCGAATTCACCCAGGTCATTTCAAGAGAGGGATCAAGGCTTCCGCAAACGCTTTGCCCATCTGTGCAAAGATCTTGGCGCTCCCG
>JAGWZB010000010.1 GCA_018969045.1 Planctomycetota bacterium
TTTGATTTGCTAGCTTTGCGGTTCTTTTTGCCCGGGGTCTGTCCCCAGAAACTCAGGGAATTTGCTAGCGTTGAGTTCCTCTGGTGACAGGGACAGTCCCCGGTCGGCTTTTTGGGGATTTGCTAGCGTTTCGTGGTCGAAAAACCCGGGGACAAAAAACCGGGGACAGTCCCCGAGCCAGATGAGTTTTGATTTGCTAGCTTTGCGAGTCCTTTCGCCCGGGGACAGTCCTGAGGTTGGGCCCTGAGGTTGGACTACCAGACCAATGGCTCAATTTTGCTTTCAAAAGCAAGTTGGCTGGCGCTGCCAAAACTCTCCCAACTTCCGTCTTTCCTACCAACAAACAATTGTCGATTTGACGTTGATTCTCCCTGGATTTCGTCTATAAATCTCGGTCCTTAAGGTTCGACAGATTTCGTTCCTTCCAATCCACTCACGCAACGCCCTGTAAACCAGGTCTGAATCATGAAAGATGGCATCCACCCCAAGTACTTCGAAACCAAAGTGACCTGCGGTTGCGGCAATAGCTTCACCACTCGCAGCACCCGAAAAGAACTCAAGGTCGACATTTGTAATGTCTGCCACCCGTTCTACACCGGCAAGTTGAAGTTCGTCGATACCGCAGGCCGAATCGAAAAGTTTCAAAACAAGTTCGCCGCTGGGACTTACGCAAGCCTTCAGTCCCCCAAGAAACCTGCCGCCAAGAAGAAGTAGCTGCTCCATCGCGTTTGGCTGGACTCTGTAGCCCAGCGTCGATGGCAATCTAACAAACTGCTCGCTGCATGATTGCCAACGCAACGTGCAGCGTTTTTTTTTGCCTGGCACTTACCCCCATCGTTTCCGTCCTACTTCAACGACTAACACACCGCTCCCATGAAGATCCGCGAACAACTCGAACAAACCCTAGCTCGCTTTACCGAGCTTGAGCAAATGATGTCCGACCCCGCGGTTTTGGCCGGTGAGTCTGGAAATATGGCCAACATTCTGCGCGAACATGGAGGGCTGTCTAAAACCGCACTTAAGTACCGACGCTACAAGAAACTCTCCGACGATCTCAAAGACCTCGCTCCCATGCTCTCATCGCCCGACGAAGACGAGAAGTCGATGGCCGAAGAAGAAGCCGCGACGATTCGGCAGGAACGCGAGGCGATTTGGAATGAACTGCTTGAACTCTCTGTCGGTGGGGAAGATGCAAACCGTACCCGATGCGTGATGGAAATCCGAGCCGGGACAGGTGGCGAGGAAGCGGCCCTCTTCGGCAGAGACCTCTTCGAAATGTACCGACGCTACGCCGAAACCAAGGGCTGGAAAGTCGAAGTCATGGACTCGAGTCCGAGCGAACGCGGCGGACTGAAAGAAATCATCCTGTCCATCGAAGGCGATGGTGCTTATCGCGAACTTCAGTTCGAAAGCGGTGGGCACCGAGTACAACGTGTCCCAGAGACAGAAGCTCAAGGCCGCGTTCACACTTCGGCGGCAACCGTTGCGGTGATGCCCGAACCCGAAGACATCGAAATCGATCTCAAACCAGAAGATTATCGACTCGACAAATTCTGCGCCTCTGGCCCAGGTGGTCAGCACGTCAATAAAACCGAATCCGCCGTCCGATTGACCCACCTAGAAACCGGAATCGTCGTGCAATGCCAAGATGAAAAAAGCCAACACAAGAACTTGGCAAAAGCCATCCGCGTCCTCAAAACGCGACTCTACGAAGCCAAACGGGAGGCCGAACGGCAACAACGCTCCAAAGAACGTATGTCGCTGATCGGTTCAGGAGATCGATCCGAGCGAATTCGCACCTATAATTTCCCCCAAAACAGGTTGACCGATCACCGCATCAACTTGACCCTCTATAAACTAGATCAAATCATCGTCGGAAACCTGGAGCCGGTTTCCCAAGCCCTCCTGGAATACGAGCGCTCGATGCTTCGCGATGACCAAGCCGCTTAAGCACCATCGACATCCATCAACCTTAATCAGCCAAGCACGGAGGCTCAGCCATGAGCGATAGCGGATCAACACAAAGCGAAGCTTGGACAATCCTTCGGATGCTCCAATGGACCACAGAGCACCTGAAAAAACACGGATCCGGCTCTCCTCGGCTTGATGCCGAAGTCCTTTTTGCTCACGCTCGAAAATGCCAACGCATCGATCTGTATGCGGCGTTCAACGAAGAACCCCCCGAAGAGGTCAAAGCTGTATTTCGGGATCTGGTCAAGCGGAGAGCAAGTGGTGAACCGGTCGCTTACCTGGTTGGAAAAAAAGAGTTCTTCTCCCTTTCGTTCATCGTTGACAAGTCTTGTTTGATCCCACGCAACGAAACCGAACACATCATTACCGAATGCGTCGATCGAATCAAAAAGTCCCAAGGCCCCATTCGTATCGCGGATGCATGCACCGGCAGCGGGTGTATCGCTGTAACGATCGCTAAAGAATGCAAGCGACTAAACGTTCCTGCTCACATCATCGCAACGGACATTTCGCCCCAGGCCCTCGAAGTCGCCAAGCAAAACATTCAACTCCATGGCGTCCAAGACACGGTCGAATCAACGCTAGCGGATCTGCTCGATCCGGTTCCAGATGGTTCGCTAGACTTTGTCCTAAGCAATCCACCTTATGTCTCCGAAGAGGAATACGAAAAACTCGATAAGTCCGTTCGCAACTACGAACCCAAGATCGCACTTGTCGCAGCTAACTCAGGTACCCAAATCATCGAGCGACTGATCGGCCAAGCTGCCCTGAAACTCAAAGCCGGCGGCTGGCTGATCTTTGAACACTCACCGATGAACGCTCAGCAGTGCGCAACAAAAATTGCACAGCTATCGACCCCCAACGGGCCCTGGTCCGACACGCGAACCATCAAAGACCTTGCAGGACTACCTCGCATTACTCTTGCTCGTCGTCCATGAGCGGCCTTTTTGCGTTAAATTAGTCGTTAAATCCAAGTTTCATTCCACATCACAGATCCTTCCAAAGAACCCCAACGGTATCGGCTTATGACTGTTGAAAACCTAATGGACAAACTCGTCGCCCACTGCAAAGCCAATGGCTTCATGTTCCAGTCTAGCGAGATATATGGCGGACTAAATGGATTTTGGGACTATGGCCCTCTAGGCGTCGAACTGAAACGCAACATCAAGGAAGCTTGGTGGAAGGACATGTACCAAAGCCATAACGAGTTGGCTCAGGCTCCAGATGCGCCAAGCACTTACGATATGGTCGGTTTGGATTGCACAATCATCATGCACCCTCAAGTTTGGAAATGCTCAGGGCACTACGACTTATTCCATGATTACATGGTCGATTGCCGTAAGACCAAGAAACGTTACCGCTTTGACCAAGTCCGCGGTCGTTGGGTCTCGTTCGGAGATAAACGTGTATTCGTTACCACCATGGCGGAACCCGAACAAGAACAAGAGGACATCGCTCGTCGAGCCTTGAAATTATTCAACCTCAGGTCCAAAGATCTCGAAAAACTGCAGTTTGAACAGCGAGTTTTGACCCTCGATAGACTTACCGATGCGGATCGCGCCAACGTCCTGGGACCCGATACCGAGGAAATCGGAACCCTGACCGATCCCCGCGAATTCAACCTGATGTTTAAAACCTACGTCGGCGCTCTGAGCGGTGAAGAGGGAGCAGCCTTCCTAAGACCAGAAACCGCCCAAGGGATCTTTGTCAATTTCAAGAATGTTGTCGATAGTACGCGGATTCGAGTCCCCTTTGGCGTTGCTCAAATCGGAAAGAGTTTCCGAAATGAAATCACACCAAGAAACTTCACCTTCCGTTCTCGCGAATTCGAACAAATGGAAATTGAATTCTTCTGTCACCCAGGCCAGTCCTCAGACTGGTACCAATACTGGCGGAATCGCCGTCTTCAATGGTACAAAGACCTGGGCCTAGACTCCGATCGACTCCGACTTCGCGAACACGATCAGGACGAACTGAGCCACTATTCCTGCGGTACCGCGGACATCGAATACGCTTTCCCGTTCCTACCTCCGGGTGAATACGGTGAACTCGAAGGGATCGCGCACCGCGGTGACTTTGACCTCCGTAGCCATTCCGAGGGCAAACTCGATCCGAAGAAACGTCCCTTGGAAGTCGAACTCGATGAACAAGGCAATCCACGCCATCGAGGTAGTGGCAAAGACCTCTCTTACCGAGACGATCTGACCAACGACCGATTTATACCTCATGTCATCGAGCCTTCGGCTGGCGCAGACCGCGCTACGCTCGCGTTTCTATGCCAAGCTTACACTGAGGTCCAATCTTCGGAGTCCGGTGGCAAATTCGAATCGCGGGTCGTGATGCGTTTTCACCCTCGCATCGCACCTTACAAAGCCGCTGTGCTGCCCTTGGTCAAAAAAGATGGAATGCCCGAAATCGCAGCCGAAATCTATGGCGCACTGAAGAAGAAATTCAATGTCTTTTACGACGAAAAAGCGGCCATCGGAAAACGCTACTGGCGACAAGACAAGATAGGTACTCCCTACTGCATCACCGTCGATAGCCAAACCCTTGTGGATCGAACCGTCACGATCCGCGAACGCGATTCGATGGAGCAATGGAGAGTCCACATCGATCAAGTCGTCGCTGAAATCGAAAAACGAATTTGTTAAAACGATCAAAGAATGAGCGAACATCGACAAGGTGAACTCTTCCCCAGCGATGAAGCTCCTTGGGAAATCGATGCGCAAGCCACCGTTCTGGCTGCGCATGTGGTCTTTTCCGAAGCCCCCTTTGGCCCCTACTCCTACCGAATTCCCGACGAACTCTCCGGGAAAATCCAAGCGGGGATGCGGGTGATCGTCCCTCTTGGAAAAGGGGATCGCGAGATCACAGGCTACACTCTTGGAGTCGAAACTCTCAAGCAGTATCGCCAGAACTTAAAACCAATTCTGCAATGCTGCGACGATAGCCCTTTGTGCAGCCCTAATCTCCTAGAACTTGTTCGCTGGATGAGCAAGTACTATCTGGTGCCTGCCGGCCAAGTCATCGAGGCGGTTGTTCCCGCAGGTGTTCGCGCCGGAGCAGGTACTCGAAACCAAACCCTGCTGCGCCCGACCGAGAAAGCCACCGAGGATTCCTTCGTAAGCTCGCTCCCAGTCAAACAAAAGCAAACACTCGTTCAGCTGATCCTTGCTAATGAGCCTCTGGCACCCGAACAGCTTCGAACCTTGGCCAATTGCTCCGATGGTGTTATCAAAAAACTTCGCGAAACAGGTTTTATCGAAAGCTTCACCGAAAGAGTCATGACCTTTGAGTCCAGCGACTCAGGCCCTCAGGATGAGAAAATCCCCATTCCAGCTCTGACGGTCGATCAGCGTGTTGCTTTGCAGACGATCTTCGGAGCTTTGGACTCTCAGAAGCACTCGACGATCTTATTGCATGGAGTTACCGGAAGTGGCAAGACCGAAGTCTACATGCAAGCGATCGAAAGGACACTCAGTTTTTCAAGGCAAGCCATCGTTTTGGTCCCGGAAATCAGCCTGACACCTCAGACGCGTTCGAGATTCCAAAATCGATTCAAGTCAGTAGCGGTACTGCATTCGAACATGACAGGACCCGAAAGGCATTTTCAATGGCGACGCATCAGCAGCGGGGATGTCCAAGTCGTTGTCGGGCCCCGTAGCGCTATTTTTGCACCGGTCCCAACCCTCGGATTGGTGATCTTGGATGAAGAGCATGAAACATCCTTCAAACAGGATACGATTCCACGTTATCATGCGCGCGATGTCGCAATCCATCGCACGTTCCTCGAACAAGTCCCATTGGTGCTCGGGTCGGCCACTCCCTCTTTGGAGACTTATCATCGCGCCAAAAAAGGGGCTTATCAATACGTTTCATTACCTAGGCGTATCCTTAATCGTCCGATGCCCGAAGTCCGTACGATCGACCTAAGAGTCAATCGAATCGATGCCAACCAATCGAGTCTCTCGAAACCTTTGTTGCAGTCGATGCGTCGGGTTCTGAGCGAAGATGGGCAAGTCATCCTGCTGCTGAATCGACGAGGATTTTCCACGAGGGTTCAATGTCCATCGTGCGGATTTGTCCTGGGATGTCCCGATTGCGATATGCCTTTGACCTTCCATCGAGATGGGAACAAAGTCATGTGCCACTACTGCGATTACACCATCGCAGCACCACAGCATTGTCCTAAATGCAGTTTCGACGGAATTCGCTTTTCAGGGCTAGGTACCCAACGTTTGGAGTTGGAGGTCCAAGCGAGTTTTCCCGATGCGCCCATGGCTCGCATGGACTCCGATACGATGCGCAAGCCTGGTAGCCACGAGCGAACGCTCAGCGACTTTCGAGCCGGACGCACCAAAATCCTTCTGGGAACTCAAATGATCGCCAAAGGTCTGGACTTTCCAAACGTCCTGTTGGTCGGGGTGATCCAAGCCGACACAACGCTTCACTTTCCAGATTTTCGAGCTTCGGAAAAAACCTTTCAACTGATCACTCAAGTCGCTGGACGTACCGGTCGGGGTGACAAGGCAGGTGAGGTTCTCGTGCAAACCTTTTCGCCCGAGCATCCGGCGATTCTGGCTGCCTGCCAACATGATTTTTTGGGGTTTGCGGATTTGGAGCTTCAGCATCGAGAACCATTCGAGTATCCGCCTTATGGATCGCTGGCTCGCATTATCTTTCGAGGCGAAGCCCAAGAGCAGGTCGAACAGTTTGCAGAAGGGGTTGTAGGAAAAGCGCGATCGCTGGTCGCAAAACACAATTCAAAGGTGCGGATCCTGGGGCCTTCGTTGCCCCCAATCCCCAAGCTTCGAGGGCACTATCGCTATCATGCGATGATGATCACCCAGCAACCTGGAGCTCTCCATGCTGTGTTGCAAGAGATCCAAGCGACCACCAAGTTGCCTGAAGGGATTTTGTATCTGATCGATATCGATCCGATCGATATGCTTTAGAGAAAGTATCGGACAAAGTGCTTGTCCTCTATGGTATATTCAATTTGCATTTGACTTGAGTCGCTTTTTTCTAAATACCTTAAACGACACCTAGCACCTCCTTTTGATCATGAAACTTGCATTGGTTTGCTCCTGTGTTTGGGCAGTCTACTTGTTTTTCGTTTCGATTGCCTTGGGGCAAGAGTCTCTGGTGACTTCGGTCCCAAGACAACCGCTCGAAGCTTCCGTCAAGCGTTTAAGCGAAGCGATGCGATTCTTGGGTGAACCGCTCCCAAGTGCGATTGAAGAAGCAATCACAAAGCTCGGCGAGCAGTCCGACGATTCGCTGGTGGTCAGCGAAATTCAAAAGGCACTCGATCCGCTATGCCTAGCAATGGTCAGTATTAATCCCGAGAGCCGAGTGAAAGTCTCATCGCTGATGAGCCAGCCAAAATTGGTTGAAAAGGGATGGAGCACCTTTTTGGTCAAGGTGGTCAATGAAGCAGGAGTCACCGCAGTGCTGCGATGTTCCAGCCCGCAAGCTCAGAGCATGGTCCGGCAAAGCACCTCTGCGGCCGACCCTGCGATGAAAATCACTCCCGCAGAATCGGCTCGCCGCTGGCTCGATATCGCCATTCCTGTCCAAGAACCGATGGTCGCTAATCTGTCGGGATTGAAGGTTGAGTATAGGATCGTACAACTTTACAGTCGCGATCCCGGGCCGTTGGAAGCGACGTTGGCGTTCGATGTCGGACAAGGAACCCAAGATCTAGGATTTCGCAGTGAGTTGCCTATCCTCTTTCGATCTTTGCCCAGCCAAGAAGTCACGATCCATGTTCGAGATCATGATGGTAAGCCCACCACATGTGGACTGCTGATTCAGGACTCGCAAGGTCGAGTGTATCCAAACCCGGCCCGTCGTCTGGCTCCCGACTTTTTCTTTCATCCGCAGATCTACCGCGCCGATGGCGAAAAGGTCATTTTGCCGGCTGGAAAATACACAGTGACCGCTTCGCGTGGCCCGGAGTATTTAGAAACGCGATCGGAGTTGGTCGTACCAGAAAAGGAACCCGCAGGACCGTTACGAATCGAGCTGAAACGATGGATCCACATGGCCTCTTTGGGGTGGTACTCGGGTGACCATCATGTGCATGCGGCCGGATGCGCTCATTATGAGAATCCGACCCAAGGAGTCTCGCCCGAGGACATGATGCGGCATATTTTGGGCGAAGATCTCAATGTGGGATGTGTGCTGAGTTGGGGACCGTGTTGGTATCATCAGAAACAGTTCTTCGATGGCAAAGTTTCGAAGCTATCTCGAAGCGACTATTTGATGCGTTACGATGTCGAAGTCAGCGGGTTTCCTTCCTCCCACGCAGGTCACTTATGCCTCTTGAATCTGGTCGAAGACGATTACCCGAACACCAAGAAAATCGAAGATTGGCCGAGTTGGACCGTCCCCATCCTCAAGTGGGGCCAGCAGCAAGGTGGGATCGTCGGTTACAGCCATAGCGGTTGGGGCTTGGCTCTGCCTGATTACATGCCTGATGGATCGAGAGGACCACTGCCCAATACCTGGGGTGGTGGCAAATCTGGGCAGGCAGGCCGCGCAGCGGACAAGTTGCCCGACTATGCCATGCCCCCTTTCGATGGGATTGGAGCCAACGAATTCATCGTCGCTGCACCCAATGATGCTTGTGACTTTATTTCGACCGTCGATACACCTGCGGTTTGGGAGCTGAACATCTGGTATCACGTCCTGAATACCGGACTCAAGACACGCATCAGCGGCGAGACCGATTTTCCATGCATCTACGGCGAACGCGTCGGGCTAGGACGCGTCTATGTCCAGATCGACAACAAGCAACCAGTGACTTACGATCAGTGGGTTCATGGTTTGTACGATGGACGCAGTTACGTCGGCGATGGCGCAAGCCACATACGATCTTTCGCCGTCAACGATCGGCAATTGGGCCAAATCGATTCTCAGAAGCGAGCAAGCGAATTGCACTTGAAGGAGCCTGGAAAGGTCCAAGTAACAGCTAGCCTAGCAGCTTGGTTAGCCCAGGAGCAAAGCCCTCAAGGCAAACAGATCCAAGCTCGTAGGCTCGATGAAAAGCCTTATTGGCACATCGAACGCAGCCGGATCGGAGCTTCCCGAAACGTACCTGTTGAATTGATTGTCAATGGGGAATCGGTTGCTCGTCAAGAGATCAGTGCCGATGGGAATTGGAAGGACCTGCAATGGGATGTCCATATCGATCGATCCAGTTGGGTTGCGATGCGGATTTTCCCTTCAATGCACACCAATCCGATCTTTGTTCACGTCGATGGCAAGCCGATTTACGCCAGTGGCAAGAGCGCCCGTTGGTGCCGTGACGCGGTCGATGTTTGTTGGGAAAAGAAGCGACCGCAGATCCGAGAGCAGGAGCGTCAAGCGGCTCAGTCCGCCTACAACGCAGCTCGCGAATACTACGACCGAGCGATCCAAATGGCTGGGCAGTAAACGCAGTCATTGGCTACCTACCCAGACACAATGGCCCCAAGTACCCTTGAGGCCGCGAAGTGGAATGGGCTTTCCGTCGATTCACGCAGCCTTGCGTTCAAACGGAATGATCACCGGTTCTGCAACGTCGGGTGGATGCTGATCGACCGGTGCATTTTGCCGGATCACCTGAGGGCTCTTGGCACCCAAGATATGCATCAGTTCGGTTACCAAGTCCCGAGACTCAGTCGAATGAATCCACAAGCTAACGCCCAACTGCTGGATTCTTGAAATCTGATTCTCAAGACCCATCAGACGATGGGTCCATAAAGCAGGCCACTGGCTATCGAGCAATCGAGATAGTTCGCGAAGATTCGCCGCCTTTAAACCAGCCTTGTCAGCTTGAATCAAGATCGACTCTCGCTCGGCCTTGCTCGCAAGCATGATCGATTTGGCTTGGTCGATCGATTGCATAAGCCTTTCGACATGCTCCAAATCTTGCCGAAAGTAAGCCGATCTTAGATCGCACAAAAGCGACTCCCAACAATCAAGCGCATCGCTAAAGCAGTCCAACCACTTGCCGATTCGATGAACCAGTCCAGGTACCATAGCCATATCCGGGGTATGTGGAAACAAAAAGATGTTTCGCAGACTTGCCGCGAAACATCTCGATTGGTTTTTACGTTCGAATGGACTTCGCGACCAATTAGAAATTGTAGGTCACGCCCAAGTCGATGCCATGCAGATAGTACGACTCGGTATTGAAACGATTGACCGGTGCAGTCGTTGGTGGGGAAATGATCCCAAGCACATCGACATTGGTGTCGACTTGGCTTGCTGCCATCGCCACTTCAGGTAGCACGACAACCGTGTAACCGACTCCGACTTGGAAACGACCGATTTGATACCTAAGCTTGGCGTTCATCTCGGGAATGAATGTGAAAGCATCCCGTGAGACGGTTCCAATGTTGCTCGATTGAGCGAACAAGCCACGGTTCTGACGATCCGGTTGCGATGGCAAAGGAGGGAGTTGCTCGTAACTACCGCTGATGTTGCTCGTGGATGTCATGTTGCCCATCGCAACCTTGCCCATGAGTCCCAACCCAAAGCGTCCACGGGTCAAGTTCGACTGTAGTCCAACGTGTCCACCATGGAACTCGTTCTTGGTTGAGAAGCGATCCACAATCGTTGTGATCGTGGTCACAGGTGGCGGAGCATCTGTCCAGCCGTCAACAATCCGCGATCGCAACTGATAACCCGAGTCAAGCCTTAGGAAGGTATAACCACCGAGCAAATCGACTCGATTGCACCGATCGCCCAAGAGCAAGGCTCGAAGGTACAGATCTCCAGAGTAAACGTCCAAATCGTTGAGCACGCCGATCTCTCCGACGTTCTTACCAAAGGGACCTCGATCCAGATTTACAATGTACGTGTCTGGTTGACCTAGAGATGTGTTGTAGAAAGCGATACCAGTGGAATTTCCACCGTTGGTGATCACTTCCTCGCTCCCTTCGGAAATCACGCCCCAAGCCCGACCACCTACACCGTAGTTTTGGCAATCATCCAACCAGAACCCAACATTGCCCCTCAAGCCAACAAGCATGTCGGTTCCCAAAGGATTGTCATAACCACCAAGTAGTGGATTGCTAGGGAGAACCGAAGGGCTATTGCCACCGACGACTACCGGTGCATTGGTCAGACCACGACCCCACCAAAGCAGCGTGTCGGTCTCAGCCCATCCAAGCCCGCTGCCAGCAGCACCCAAGCCTGTTCCGCATGCACCACCAAAGCCGCTCAGCAGGCCACTCGACGAGCACGATCCGCCCGAACCACAAGCTCCGGTGTCGCATGAGCCCGAAGAGCTCAATCCTCTGCCACCGTGGAGTCTTCCACCGAGCATCTTGCCCCCAAGACCACTGGTTCGGCCAGCCAAGTGTCCTAGGCCAGTCGAACCTCTTGAATCACAACCTGTCGAATCGCAACCAGGTGTTGTGCATCCGGGCGATGTGCAATCGGTACTGCCGCCTACGGCCCCGACACCAACCGGTCGGACTGCAGTAGTGACCGGATAAGCTCCTGAAACAGCCCTGTCTGAAGGGCTCTTCATCGATGGTGCCTTGACTTCGCCAGCATCCGAAATCGATTGACTCGCTCCACTTTGAGCCTTGGGTACGCCCACTGCGTCTCCAATACGCCCGGCACTCGAGCGAGCCGCCTCGCTCAACGCGTCCTGCCCATAGGCAGAGATTGCTACGTTTGGACCCACTCCACAAAGAGAGGCCACGATCATCGTTAGGGTGGTTCGATTGATTTTCATGTTTTATTCTCGTTACGCGTTACCAAGCGCACCTTTCGCATATTGGGATCGGTCGTCAGAGCCCTCAGCGAAGAAAAAAAAAGGACATAAGGAACAATTTTCACAAAATACCCAATCCCTACAGAATGCTGTCAAATCCTTTTGAACCCAAAGTTCGGTGGCCTAGTAGTCCTGGGAGTTCTAGGAAAACTGAGCAAACTCCCAGTCCCTCCCTAAATGGTTCCGTTTTGCTGGTTAAAATTGATCACCTATGAATGACAATGCCTCCGCAAGCGAAAAACCTCAGGTCCCCGTTGGTAAGAACGTCGGCAAAGACATTGCCCTGCAACTGCCCTACCGGCCCCACGTCGCGGCGGGATGGAAAATCCCAGGCGTGGGTACTTACAAAATCAATCAATGGCTCGAGCAAGCTCGTGCGGTAAATGCCTGGGAAGAGCACCGCAAATCGCTGAACGACCCGCAATTGCGGAAAGAATTTCTATCTCTGATCTATCGAGCCAAAAGTGGCGAGTCCCTGGAATCGCTCTTGCCAGAGTGTTACTCGTTGGTCCGAGAAGCCGGCCGACGCCGTATGAACATGCGGCACTATGACGTGCAAATCTTTGGGGGCGTGTGCTTGTACCATGGCTGCATTGCCGAAATGCAAACCGGTGAAGGAAAAACACTCACGGCCACGTTGCCACTGGTCCTGCACTCGATGGTTGGCAAGGGGGCTCATCTTGCGACCGTCAACGACTACCTGGCTCATCGCGATGCCGATTGGATGCGCCCTCTGTTTGAAACGCTTGGACTCAAAGTTGGTATTGTCCTGACCGACCATAATCAAGACCAACGCCGCAAAGCTTACGGGTCGGATGTCACCTACGGGACTGCGAAAGAATTTGGGTTCGACTTCCTTCGCGATAGACTCTTGATGAGAGCTCAAGGTCGTAATGTGAACGACTTTCTCGGAGCCGGTTCCAATGAGCGATGGAGTTCAGCGGGCGAACAGCCTGTCCAGCGAGGGATGCACTTTGCCTTGGTCGACGAAGCCGATTCGATTTTGATCGATGAAGCTAGAACGCCATTGATTATCGGATCGCTTGGAGACGAAGCCAGGGAGGCGGTCATCGCAACGTTTCGATGGGCCTCGGTGCACGCTGCAGATTTTGTTTACAAGGATGATTACACGCTCGAGGAAGACAGCCGCAAAGTAGAATTGACATCCAAGGGCCGACAACACGTTCGCTCCCTTCCCCGGCCTGAGGAAATACGAACCGTCGCTCTAGTCGATCTGTATGAATACATCGAAAGAGCCATCCGAGTCCTTCGCGATTACCACCTCGATCGACAATATGTCGTCCGCGATGGAGAAATTGTGATCGTCGATGAGTTTACCGGTCGCTTAGCCGAAGGCCGCAAATGGCGAGATGGCATTCACCAAGCGGTCGAAGCCAAAGCGGGCGTCGAAGTCTCGGTACCTACAGGCCAAGCTGCACGCATCACCGTCCAAGACTTGTTCCTTCGATACAAATACCTTGCTGGAATGACCGGTACTGCGGCAACAAGCGCCGGCGAACTGCGCAGAATTTATAAGACGCCGGTTTTGCAAGTTCCCACCAATCGGCCACCACAACGCAAGAAACTCCCAGATGTCGTCTGCAAAGACATGATCGATAAGTTCGAGCGTATCGTCGAAGAGGTCCGCGAAGTCCACGCCAAAGGCCGCCCGGTACTCATCGGTACGCGGTCGATCGACAAATCCAACCTCCTGGCCAGCATGCTCAGGCAACAAGGCATGAAGGTCCAGATACTCAATGCCAACGAAGTCGAGCGCGAAGCAGAGATCGTTGCCCATGCCGGTGAGCTTGGGCAAATCACGGTCGCTACCAACATGGCAGGTCGGGGTACCGACGTCAAACTGCAAGACGAAATCCGCGCCCTTGGTGGGATGATGGTCATTTGCACGGAACTTCATGATGCAGCCCGAATCGATCGTCAGCTCATCGGTCGCTGCGGACGTCAAGGGGATCCAGGGACCCACCGCCAGTACTTGGCCATGGACGACGAAATCCTGCGCAACGGGTTTGGCTTGAAAGCCTCCGAAAAATACAAACAAATGGGGGAACAAGGCCGTTTTAGTGATTCGATGGCATCTTTGTTTCGAAAAGCCCAGCGGAAAGTTGAACGCAAACATTTTCGAGATCGCATGGCGCTTCTTTATCACGAAAAAGAACGGACTAAAATTCAGCGTGACATGGGACAAGACCCTTATTTGGACACCGCTGAATAGTACAACGCCATGACCAACACCCAACAGCTCGCTACCATCGATCTGAGCCGCATTCATATGCGACGCGGTGTCCAGCAAATGATCTCACCCCCTGCCCTGCTGATTCCCCAATTCATCGCAGGCGAAGAAAACGCTGCTGTCGAAGAACTCTTCTGTGGTCTATCCATCGAGCGGCTTGTCGAGCAATCACCGATCATTCTCTTTGGCCCAAACGCCACCGGAAAAACCATCCTTGCTCACGAACTTATGGGCCGTTGGTGTCGCGATCAAAACGACCGTAAACTCACTCTCACAAGCGGCACCGAATTCGGACGAGCCTTGCAACGTGGCATCAAAGCCGATGACATGGATCGATTCCGACAGATCCACCGTCAATGCGATGGACTGCTGGTGGATAACCTGCATGAACTGATCACCAAACCGGCGGCACAAAGCGAACTGGTGCTGATCCTCAAAGAAGCCCAGGAGTCCTCGCGGTTGATCGTCATCACCGCTCCTGAACTGCCTCGTTTGCGAACCGGTTACCATCCCGCCTTGCAAAGCGTTCTCTCAAGCGGACTGAGCGTCCCGTTGAAATGCCCCGGACCTGAAGCCAGACTCGTCATCGCCGAAACACTCGCACCTCAGATCGCTCCGGAACTCGATCGAGAAAGCATCCATAAATTCTGCTCCCGCATTCAAGATACCCCAAGCGCCCTGCAGATCAAAGGACTTTTGAACCGCTGGACTTTGCACCTGCACACAGAATCGCAAATCAAAAATGTCCACCCAAAAAACAACCCTTCCAAGGGAGGATTGCCCAAGCAGTCATCGATCAAACAAATGGAAAAGATCGTTGGTGCCGGTAGCACCAAACCCAGTTGCAAAGATCTCCTCAAAGTGGTCGCCAAAGAGTTTCAATTGACCCTCGATGCTTTGACCGGACCGTCGCGCAAGTCCGGAGTGGTACGCGCTCGAGGTCTGGCAATGCTCCTGATGCGTCAACTGACCGACGAGTCCTTTGAAGCCATCGGTGCGCATTTCTCAGGACGTGACCACACCACCGTCATGCACGCGTGTAAAAAGACCGAAGAGAGCCTAAACCAAGACTCAGAACTCCATCGAATCTACGATCGCATCCGACAGAAATAAAACATTTGTCTCGATTCCCCTTTTATTGTTCCCTCGAATTCCCACCTGATTAACCATGAATCCTATCGGCTTGATCTCTCGCCAAGCACTAAGTCTATCCATCGCAGGTCTACTTGGAATTGGTCCATCGTTTGCAATCGCCCAACAAAGCGACTTCGATCCAAACCGTTTTGAGAAGACCGTGGTCGTAAACGGACTGACTCAACCGATGGAAATGGCGATCGCTCCAGATGGCACTATCTATCTGATTGAACTGGCTGGAATCATCAAAGCGATCGATCCAGAGAGTGGCGTGACCAAGGTTGTGGGCTCTTTGAAAGTCACCACCGAGCAAGAGAACGGATTGATCGGGATCGCACTGGATCCAAAGTTCTCACAGAACCGTTGGATGTATCTGCAATACTCTCCACCGGATTTCTCCGGACAGCACATCAGCCGATTCGACGTCGCGGCCGATGGATCGCTCGATCTTCAAAGCGAAAAGATCCTCATGAAGTACCAAGAGCAGCGCAAAGAATGCTGCCACCATGCCGGGTCGATGGAGTTTGGACCCGATGGTTGTCTCTACATCGGAACCGGGGACAACACGAATCCCTTCGGGGACTCCCAAGGGTTCGCACCCATCGACGAACGCGAAGAAAAAAGCGCGTTCAATGCCCTGCGTACCAGCGCAAATACCAAAAGCTACAACGGCAAGATCTTGAGAATCCGCCCCAACGACGATGGGACTTACAGCATTCCTGATGGCAATTTGTTTCCCAAAGATGGTTCGGTCGGACACCCGGAAATCTATGTCATGGGCTGCAGGAATCCATGGCGACTGAACCTTGATCAGCGCACCGGTTACCTCTATTGGGGTGATGTCGGTCCGGATGCCGGTGGCGATGGGCCTCGAGGTCCACGGGGTTACGATGAATTCAACCAAGCTCGCAGAGCAGGGTTTTTCGGCTGGCCTTTGTTCATCGGCAACAATCGACCCTATCTGCAAGTCGACTTTAGTTCGGGTGCCATCGGCAATGCGTTCGATCCATCCAAGCCGATCAACTTCTCGAAGTTCAACACCGGGGTTAAAGAACTGCCACCAGCACAACCCGCCTGGATCTATTACCCAGGTGGAGACTCCAAGGAGTTTCCCGCTTTGGGAAACGGTGGCCGGACAGCTTGCGCAGGCCCAACGTATTATCACGATCAGAGCATCAAGTCCGATACGAAATTCCCTGCCGCGATGGATCGAACGGTCTTCATCTACGAATGGTCTAGGAATTGGATCGTCGCTGTGAAACTCGATCAAGACTCCAATATCGAAAAGATGGAACGTTTCATGCCTAACGAAAAGTTCATCCGACCGATCGATTTGCAGTTCGACAAAAACGGGTCTCTCTACGTGATCGAATACGGGGAAACTTGGGGGGTCAATCCCGACGCCAAGCTGGTAAGGGTCGACTACCAAGGTGGAAATCGGACACCTCAGGCCCGTATTGTCCAAGGTCTCTTTGCCGGCAAAGAACCGCTGAAACTCTCTTTTTCCGCCGAGCCATCGAGCGATAAAGACAAAGATCCACTGACCTACGCTTGGACCAAGGTCAATTCAGCCGACTCTGCAGACCGCGTCGCGATGGGGGCGGGGATGCAGATCGAACATACCTTTGATAAACCAGGAGTCTACAACGTGGAGGTCAAAGTCCAGGACCCACAAGGAGCTTCCTCGACAGCAGTCATTCCGGTGATCGTTGGCAATTCGATCCCTCAGATCGAATTCGTAAGTCCCAAAGATGGTGACTTTTTCGATGTAGGTCAAAAGGTGGTTTATCAAGTCACGGTGACGGATCAGGAAGATGGTAGCTCCGATGAGACGATAACCAGTACCACCGACTTGGATAGTCTCGACGCTTCGGCTCCAGACCGTGTGAGCGTTCAAGCAAACCTGCTTGCAGGAGGCTCAAGCTCTCTGAGCGAAGAGAGCTTGCCGGTGGGGTTGAAGTTGATGCGATCGAGCGATTGTTTCAATTGCCACGCACTCGATCGCGCCATTGTCGGCCCATCCTTTTTGGACATTGCCAACAAGTACCGAGGTCAAGCTGGAGCGATCGATACTTCGATCGATCGAGTCCTCAAAGGATCCACGGGGGTGTGGGGCAAGGTTGCGATGCTGCCGCATGCCCAGCACACGCGCGAGCAAGTCGCACAGATGGTTTCTTGGGTCTATGACGCCAAGCCTGATCCGAGCAGTCAAACCCTAAGAGGTATGAGTGGAACGATCGAGTTGACCAGCAAGCCTGAGAATGCCGGAGCTGCCGTCAGGCTTACCGCGAGGTATCAGGATCTAGGGGCGACTTCGTTGCCCTCGCTAACCGGCTACAAAACGATCGAGCTCAAGCCCCGCTTGCGTGAGGCTGAGCGGGCCGATCAAGTCGTCCGCATGAGCGAGCTTGCAAGTGGCAAGGCAGGTCAGGGCAAGTTCCTAGGTGCGATCGACCACGGTTCGTATTTTGTGATCAAGGATGTACGGCTGGATCGAGTCGGCTCGCTTAACTTCAGGGTTTGCTCGGCGGGAGCCGGAGGAGAGATACTTGTTCATCAAGGAGCAATCGATGGGCCAGTGATTGGAAAGATACGGGTCGATGTCAACGGTGATTGGGATGGATGGTACGAGCGCAGCACCAAGCTTGAGCCGACCCAAGATCGAGCCGATTTGTATTTCGAGACGATCAATCCAACCAATCGCGGTGGACTGATGAACATCGATTCGGTTCGCTTTGATCCAAAGTAGATAATTCCCATTTTGTAGGTAACGTCTTGGGTCACAGTCTGGCCACACGCTGGCTGACCCATGACTTTCGGCTGCGATATCACAGATCCTCTCGACCTGCATTCCACTGACGCCTCCTTCCGACGCATGGCACAAAGCCAGCAGTAGGGCTTGGGATTGCTAAGAAACCTTAGCTAACCAGGCTAATTTCTTAAGAATCGTAAAATTATCACAATTTTCAGCCTGAGTGGATCTTTCTCTACGATTAGTCTCTTAGAGGGGTTGTATTTACTTCTCGATTCTTAAGTCGTCCCAGTCCTTTGTACAGGAAACTGCAACCATGAGTCCGACTCTCCGTAAGCTTGCCAGTTCAATTGGCCTTTTATCCCTGAGCGAACGATGTCAAAGAGCCCGTTTTAAAACGCGCGATCAAGGAAAAATTACCAAGCGACGCGCATTGCGGGTCGAGTCGCTCGAGAACCGGGAGCTATTTGCGATTGCACCATTGGCTCCCTTAGGATCGAAATCTACATTGCTGATCCCCGCATACACATCCCCCGTTCGATTCACCGCTGATTTCTCAGATACAGCCTCCAAAAACGAACTCGGTTATTTCTTTGTCGATGGGCCCGATGGACGTATTACTCTGAAGCAGGATGCCGATATCGACAGTGCACCGGCTCTGAGTGCACCGCTTCAACCGCAGTATCTTCGTCCGGGCGATCGCGGTTACCTCGACGCTGCGTTAGCTTCTTGGAATTCGGAGGTTATTTTTGCAAGCGGAGAAGTGAGCCAGTCGCTCAGACCCAATAAAGTGCTTGATGTCTCTGGCGATCGATTCATCGCGTTTTTCATCATCAAGAATGCGTCGGTGGACGATTGGCGAAATGCACCTGCCAACAACAAGCCGAACGCTTGGGTAAGCCTTGGCGATGCCAACAGCGATAAATATGAACACTTTCAAGCGACTCGGCGGCAAGACCCTTTCTTCCGAAATAACATCCTGCAGTACAGGGTCGAAGACTCCAATCTGGCGGATGCCCGAGCTAGAAAACCCGGCAGCGATAGCGATATCAATGACTTGGTCTTCTCGGTGAACATTCTCCCGAACTTAACCTATGACGACTACTCAGTGTTCAATCAAGGAGCGAATTTCTCTGGGGTTCCAGAAGGCTTCAAGCTTGATGCCAAGAGCGGTCTGTTGGCCAACGACTATCTGCCATCGAACCCAAATGTCAAGCCGACGCTAACTCACATTAGTATCGATGGCGGGACGACTTGGCTCGAAGTCCTCAATACCAAAAAGAAACAGAATCGGTTGGTGGTCAGCGACCCATCGCTGCATGGAACCCTCACGGTTTTTACCAATGGAGCCATGGAGTTCCAGCCCAGCGTCAATGACCCATACTGGAAGATCAAGGCCACGGATCAGACAGCTGATCCAGATCCCGTTGTCTTTATGTACCGGGCCTTTGATGGATTGGATTCGGCTGAAACCGAGGTTTCGATCACCCATGGCTACTACCAACGAGGGTCGGGGCTCGACAAGTTGCATCAGGGGCAACGCATGTACTTTTTGGCTGGTGGTGGAGATTCGACATCCTTCAACGATGGCCGGTCGGAGTTTTTCCAACAGGGGAGCAATGGCAAAGACATCGTGCTTGTTTCCCAAGGGATCGAACAACTCGAGTTCATCAACGATGTCTTTGATGTTTACGCCGCAGGCAAAGTCCGTTCGGTCACAAGCCTAAACATCACCACCAGAGCGCAGGCGATGGACCCTCGGATCGCAAGTATTATTTCGGGAGCCGATGCGATTTGGTTTGGAGGTGGTGCGCAGTCGCTATACCAATCGATTTTTGTTGGCACGCCACTGTTCTCGGCATTAGCCAATGCCGCTCGTGGCAATGTCGCTATCGGAGGAACCAGTGCCGGCATGGCGATGCTTGGCCAATCGGCTTATATCGATCTGCCTTGGGATAGCGTCAAGAGTCGGTTTGTGACCCAGCAGCCACAGAGTCCGCGTGTCCAGTTGATGACACAAGGTTCCCAGCTCCCATTTGCTGGCCTGACTTGCGGGTCGAATGCACCGTTGGGGGGAATCGTTACGGACACCCATTTTTCGGGTCGCGACCGAATGGGAAGACTCACTGCGTTTATGGCTCGAAACGGCCATCGTGGGCTGGGTGTCGACGAAAGCACCGCGCTTTTGATGAGCAGTGTTGGCAACGACTGGAAATGGACGGTCTTTGGCGAAGGGAATGTTTACTTGGTATCGCCTGCGAGCAACAAGGTAACTCCTAAATATCAAGATGGAGGTCGGTTGACCTATAACCCTCTGAATGTGACCCGCATTGCAGCCGGAACAACGACGACTCAAGCCGCTGCGCTTGCGTCCCCTAGCTACAAGATCTTTGTCAGCCAAGGTACCATCTACACCACCCAGAACGGTGGTAGTTTGTACTAGTGGTCGAATCAAGGTTTCTGGCCAGATGATCCGAGTCATCTGGCCAGTTCGTTTGGGAGTGGGGGGATTTCGGCAGAAAAATTGGAGGGCAAAAAAATTGGCGGGCAGAAAAATTGGCGGGCAGGAATTGCAATCTGAACTGGTTAGTTGAAGAGAAAAAGCGATCGAGGATTGGATCGAATCATCGGTTTGGTAATGAGTAGGGGCAAGTAAAAATGGGTTCTTCAGGAATTATTGCGGGTAAAACATCAGAAGTTTTGGCCCCAGTGACTTCGTGCTCGTGCTCAGTGAAACGGTGCTCGTGATCGTAATCGAAAAGCAACTGTGGCTCACGAATTGGGTTTTGGATCCTTGCGGAATTTTCAATAGTCTGGTGGCCCAAACTCTGTCGGAAGGGCTTCGAGCAGGAGCACGAGCACGAGCACGAAGATTGCCAGTAGCATCTACTCCTAGCCACAATAATTCCTGAAGAGCCTAAAAATGCAAAGCCCCATGCATGACTCCGAGGATTCGTTTATTATGAAGTGGTAAAGAACGCCGATTTCTAGCCGACATCTGACAATCCGGATTCGATGGAACACTCTGCCAAGCATTCATCGCGTGATCCACAGATTAGGGTATTACCGGAGGGTTTTGCCGAGTCAGGTCGCCGCAGGATTCGTCGGCTGGACAATTCAGGGTGGGCGCTCTTGGGATTCGGTGCAGTAACGCTGGGGCTTTTGGTACCGTTGGCGGTGATCCTGGTAAGTGGTTTTTTTGTTACTGCATCCAAAAATCAGCTGACTTTGAACGAAGTGTTGATGTACCTGGGGTTTTTTGTTTTGACGCTTCCGTTTCTCGTAGGCCCGATCTGGTATGGGTGGTTCGTAGTTTCGCGGCCTAAGTTTGACTTTAGCGATCCAGTGGAATTGCTCCGGAGCGAAGGCTTCACTGGCGTCACAGATCGCTTGACGATTTTGCGCCGCAGTTTTCTGGGTACCGATTCCGCTATTTTTCTTGATCACCGAAATAACTTGATTCATTTTTTCAATTGTCACGTGGCCAAGGGATTCATCCCAAGAGTCATGCGAGTGTACACGTGCAAGACCGATTCGTTGCGATATCGTGAAGCGACCTACAGCACCGAGGATGGTTCGATCACCAAGGGGACTTTGACATCGTCGGAAGGGAGCACCACGCTGGCAATAATCGAACCGGGTGTGATCGAGTTTCTCGAGTTGGTCAGGAAACCTACTTAAAGCCTTCGGTCTGTGTTGGTTGACCTCTGTGTGGTACGGGATGTGAAATGAAAAGACAAAACCATGGGCTTGACCCGATCGCAGTTTTGTACGATCGCGCCATTTGCGACCTTTTGCACATTCAAGACTTAAGCCGTATTGACGGCTTGAGAATCCCGGGGAGCCTTGACCAACAGGGGCCTGAGGTGGATCGTTGGTGGGTTCTCTTGGACAACCTCAATGAAACCTATCGACGAGCGTTTCGTCGCTTCGATGAGTCGGTTCAATTGGATCGCGAAATCAGGCAACAGCCCCAAGTCGCCGAAGTGATCGCTCAGGCTAGAGCAAAACGAGGACGGCAATCGACCATCGAGGAGGCAAAGACCTATCTCGATAAAGGTCGGGAGCTTTTTTTGGTCCTGATGGATGGGTTAAGTCCTGTACAGGGCGAGCGTACCATGAAAACGCTTACAGCGAAGATCGATGACTGTCGAGAGATATGGAGCAAGCACGGTTTCAGCTTTGAGGAAACCCAAGCGATACCGTTGCTGATTGAGGACTTGCGAACCGAGTTGGCTTGCATCTCGGTAGATCATCGGCTGGTCCCAAAAAAGGCAAGATGGACTCAGTTGGAAAAGGATGTTCGTAAGCTTAACGAAACGCGAATGAGGACCAAGGAAATCTTGAATGCCTTGAAACCGCAATACCCCAATTTGACTTGGGAAATGGTACGCGCTATTTGCAACAAGAAATCTAAAAGAGTCAAGCGTGGTAAATAGGCAAATGCAAAGTCCGTAGACGCACCAACAGGGCCTACACAACCTTGCCGTGCCCTTCGAAGGGTTTTCAGGCCTGGAAGGCCGACACATACTCTGCTGGGTCGAAGGCCCCGGTTGCAGAATCAAAGAAGATGCAAAAGGCCTGAAAGGCCAGACACACCATGGATTGAAATAGCCTTCATCACCATGCGGCCCCGTTGGTCTGTCAGCCCTTCGGCCTTAAGCGTTTCCTAGGATGGCCGCTTACCGGTGGTTACCCGTTACTTTGCCAACACGACCCAGCGCGACAAGAACAGTTTCGATTTCACCATGAACTGGGCGAAGGCGGACAACGGACTCATTAAAGACCTGAAGGACTTCACAGCAACCTTCTTCCAGAAAAACACGCTGTTGGAAGTGCTGCTACGGTACTCGGTGTTCGACGTTAGCAACACGCTCCTGGTGATGCGACCCTACCAGATCGCTGCCACCGAGCGGATCCTGTGGAAGATCAACGGTTCGTACACTGCCAAGACTTGGAGCAAACCCGAAAGTGGTGGATACATCTGGCACACCACTGGTTCTGGAAAAACACTCACCAGTTTCAAAGCGGCGAGATTGGCAACCGAGTTGGAGTTCATCGACAAGGTATTTTTTGTGGTTGACCGCAAAGACCTCGACTTTCAAACGATGAAGGAGTACCAGCGATTCTCTCCCGATAGCGTCAATGGGTCGGACAGCACCGCAGGACTCAAAAGCAACCTGGAGAAGGATGACAACAAAATCATCGTCACCACGATCCAGAAGCTCAATAACCTGATGAAGAGCGAGGGTGACTTGGGAACATCGTCACCTTCCGAGATTTACAGCAAGCAACGATTGATGCGATCACCCTTTTCGGGGACAGCAACACCAAGAACGTGGTGCTTGAAAAGAGCTACAAGGAGTACATGGAGGGATTCACCGACATCGTGACGGGTGAAGCTCGCCGTGGCTTCAAGGAAGTGGTTGCAGAGCTGGAGCATCGATTTCCAAACCCAGAGCAGATCCTCACCGAGAAGGACAAGAAGGAGTTTGTGAAGCTCTTTGGCGAGTACTTGAGAGTCGAGAACATCCTGCAAAACTTCGATGAGTTTGCCAGCCTCAAGGCGCTGCAGACGCTCGATACCCAGGAACCTGAGCGAGTTGCAGAGTTCCAGGTTGAATATCACTTGAGCGATGAGGATCTGTCTGCATTGCAAAGCATCGACTTGCCAGCGGATCGGAAGATTCAGGATTACCGTTCGACTTACAACGATATACGGGACTGGCTCAGGCGAGAAAAGACAGGAAAGGAAAAGCAAGAGTCAAGCATCGACTGGAACGATGTGGTCTTTGAGGTCGATTTGCTCAAATCCCAAGAGATCAACCTTGATTACATTCTGGAGCTGATTTTCGAGCACACCAAGAAGACCAAGAGCAAGGTGAATTTGGTCGACGAGGTACGTCGGCTGATACGTGCCAGTGTTGGGAACCGAGCCAAGGAGAGTTTGGTGGTGGATTTCATCAACCAAGCAGACTTGGAGGAGCTTCCTGACAAGGCAAGCGTCATCGAGGCGTTCTTTGGGTATGCACGTGCCGAGCAGCAGCGAGAGGCTGGGGAGTTGATAGCCGAGGAAAATCTCAATTCGGAGGCTGCCAAGCGGTACATCAGCACGTCACTGAAGCGAGAGTATGCCAGCGAGAACGGAACCGAGCTTAATGCTATCCTGCCGAAAATGAGTCCGCTGAACCCCCAATACCTGACCAAGAAGCAGACCGTTTTCCAGAGGATTGCAGCATTTGTGGAGAAGTTCAAAGGGGTTGGTGGTGATGTTTAGGACAGTAGGTTTAAGGTCGTCTTGGTTGCTGACCTGAGGCTCCCACTGGGTAGGACTACCGGTCAAAACAACGCGCAACTTGTTGGATAAACGAACAATTTTGTCAAGCAGTTGCAAAAAAGTGACGACCGGAGCATAATGGACTTGGTAGGGGAGTTCCTCTGCAAGCCACCCAAAAAGGATGAGATCCATGCACATCGACCAACTCGCTTTAGCATCCAGGCTGAAGAACGCCCGAAAAAACGCGAACCTCACCCAAGATCAAGTTGCCCAAAGCCTCGCGGTACAGCGTACTGCGATTGTTCAAATCGAAGCGGGAAAACGAGCCGTGAGCACGTTGGAATTGAGCAAATTGGCACAACTCTATGGTTGCCCAATCTCCAGCTTTGTCTCGAGCGACGACACTCCGATCGAAGAAGATGCCTTGGTAGCATTATTTCGAGCAACTCAAACAGAAGGTGACAGCGCTCCGTGGCAAACGGAGGTCGCTAGATATCTTGAGATCTGTCGAGCTGGAGTTGAATTGGATCGCTTGTTGGATCGCCCACCACACGCTGGTCCGCCATCGTATCAGTTGCCTCAACCGCAGAGCACTATGGAAGCTGTCAAGCAAGGCGAGCTAGTGGCAGAAGATGAACGCCGCCGGTTGAGTCTTGGACATAATCCAATTGCTGACATGGCAGAGCTCATCAATGGACAAAACATATGGGCATCCGGAGCTGTATTGCCGGATGAAATGTCCGGGCTGTTTTTGCATCACAGCTCGATCGGTCTGTTCATTCTGGTGAATTTCAATCATCCTCGGGCAAGAAAGCGGTTCTCGTATGCTCACGAATATGCACACGCACTGCTCGATCGCGAAGCTACTGCAACCGTTTCTATTACTGCTGACAGAAGGAAGCTGACGGAGGTCAGAGCGAATGCCTTTGCCGCCGCGCTGCTGCTCCCGCGAGCGGGCGTCTACGCATTCCTAGAATCGCGGTTTAAGGCAAGTCCGAGTGTATTTGACCAAGCAGTATACGATCCGATGGCAGAAGAAGATCGCGGTGAAGTTAAGGCATCTCGCCGCGCAGCCGCCTTTTCCCAAGTTCTCACCTTTGAAGACGTTGCCGCACTTTCACACCATTTCGGCGTGAGCTATCAAGCCGCTTTGTTTAGATTGAGGAGTTTAGCTATCGTCAATGCGCCGGAGTTTGAGGAACTGCGAGAAAAGGAGAGCCTTGGCTTGCGGTTCCTAGAACTACTGAAACTATGGGACGATTTATATGGCAAAGAAACCCGCACTCCAGACCGGGAACTCATTAGTCAGGTCGTTCACCTTGCATTGGAGGCTTTCCGAAGAGAGGAAATTTCATCCGGGAAAATGAGGGATCTTAGCAAATTGCTTGGAGTACCCTCAAAAGAACTTCTTCAATTGGCAGAGGCTACTTGATTCCTCATTACGCCAAGGATGAGCAACGATGACCACAAGCGTTGTCATTACCGACACGAGCGTCCTGATCAACTTCTTAGTGCTCGATCAGCTTCATGTACTCGCCCAACTGAAGGAATTTGATTTCTCCGTGACGGATCATGTTCGTGCGGAGATCACGGAGCATTTTCCCGAGCAACTTCAACGGCTAAACGCTGCATTCGAAATTGGCTCAATCAACCAGATCTGTGTGACCGACATTGTCGAAGTTCGGCTTTTCGCAGAACTGACAACCAAAGGCCTCGGCATCGGCGAGTGTTCGGCGGTAGCCGTCGCATTGAATCGAGGAATCACGATTGCGATTGATGACAAGCGAGCAATTAAGAAGATACGTCGGCTTGGCTACAACCTAGATACGATAAGCACATCGGAGCTTACTGTCTGCTTGATCAAAGCAGCCATTCTTACCGTCAAAGAGGCCGACAACTTCAAGAAGATTTGGGAAGAGGAATATCGATTCAAACTTCCGTTCAGCAGTTTCGCCGAATTGATCAGGCCAACGTCCAAGGAGTAGTCGCAACCTAACCTCGCTGGAATTCTTCGGTTGTGGCGCAAATCGAGTCGACAATGTCGAAGTAGACAAATGGGCAGAACAGCCAAGAGAGTAGAAAGTCGAGAGTAGACCGAGTTGAGGGGAGAGGATTCGAACCTCCGGCTTCTACGTCCCGAACGAAACCGCACAGCGAGGAACACCCTGTAAATCACTTGGTAAACCAAGCGGATGCCCAGCGCTTGCACCACTGCTTGCACCAGATTGGCGAAATCATCGAAACTTACGGCTCCGAGTCGCTGGCTGATGCGCTAGCTCAAGTCCTCGGAGAAGAACCCATTGAGAAGCTAGCAGAAGCACTCATGCGCAGGTTGGTGAATCGGTGAGCGGTTGGTTCGATGGGTTTCGAATGACACTCTGTCGAGCGGTTATCGGGTTCACTGTCCATAGGGTTACTGGCAGCGGACTAAAAAATGGAACTTGGTCGACTGCGCCAAAACAAACCCACCTAACCCACCAAACCAATCCGCTGCTCTCGAGATAGGATTCCTAGATACGAGTAATGACTTGGTGTCGGTAGACTGACGGATCCTACGATTGCGATAGAGGCGTTAGCAAGGCGGTTGGACCATGAGACAAACAGGAAGTCGGAACACGCTGATACGCATCGATTACGATGTCATCGGTCAGTTGGCTGGAATCGCGGGGGACACCGCCAGGCAGTACGCTCACAGGGGGGAGTACGCCCCCAGGAACCTGGAGAACGTCTTAGAGTGGGTCAACGGTCGGCGAGCTGCAAAAGGGACTGCCCTTGCTTGGATTACCCACCAGGAACGCTCCTGAGCCCCTGGAATGCAGCGTCGGCGACTCGAACGTGAGTTTCCCCTACGCACTGCCACCCCTGAGTCTGACAGGCGGTTGTGACCCGCTGCTTGGTGGTTACCGATGAGATACTGCGTTTAAGCGGTAAACGAGTGGGAGCTCGCAGCAGGGGATACTGCGGGGGACGTATCGGACGGCGGTTAGAGTCGGTAAAATGCCAGCCTCACACGCACGCGCCCGCCCGCGCGAGGCAAGTGACACGATGTCACCTGCACTTAATCTCTAGCCAGACTCCCTGGATTAAGTACTCGGAAATTGATCCAGACCCCCACCCACCGATGCCACGATAGCGGTATACCCCCATTCTCCGCGATTAGAGATTGACTTGCGTTTCAGGGGCCATCCGGGGCATCATATATACTTGTTCCTGTTTCCTCCCTCCCCTGCCTTTCTTGCCTGCTGGCTCCCTGTTTGTCTTCCCTGCTGTCCTCTGCCTTTTTGTCGGAAAAAAACCGAGCTGCTTATGGTAGTCGCGGCTATGTTCTCAGTTGCTTCGAGTTTGCTTGCGTGGAGTGTGTACTTTGGCGATCGGAAACGCCGTTGGTTGGTAGTCCTTACCTGCCGTCGATCCCCCTTAGCGAGACACCACTATATGTGGTCGATTTTTAGCCTCCGCAAATTGTAAGAGTGCTTCAGTGCGCTACCTGGGGGGTGAGCTAGACGCCCCGCATTCATCGCCGTCGATTACTTACAAACTCTGAGTCGCTTGTGCCAAAGAACTGGCTAGCTTTCCACGGCTGATTCCCGAATACAAAAGCTATGTCGTAGACGGAAACGACACAGTGTCGCTGGTCTAAGTGCCGCAGGGTTGGATTTGCTGAGCGGGATTCGGATTCAGGCGCTGAAGGTCGGGATGACGAACCATTGCTCATCTTCGTGGAACCGCCTATTGCGGACCCGCATGCTAGGTGGTGTTGGGAGTGTGCCCGGCAACTGGCATCTTTAACCGATTTAGAGAGCTTTTTCAGCTACTTGGTTTTTTGTTCGGTTTTTGGAGCAGCCACAGCGTACCGACCGTGGTCAATTGTCAGCTTACCGTTCGATACCAGCGATGCCAACGCGTCGGTAACTGAACCGCGAATGAACCTAATGCGCTTGTGAATCGGATTCCTCATTACGTCATCAATGATTTCAGTATAAGTCCTTTGCTGTTTGTCGCTTAGCACTTCTAGTATGGCAAGTTCTGCGCGAAGTCGTACAAATACGACCATTTCCTTGGCGGACCAACCAATCACCGCGAACAGCGCTCCCAATACTAAAGCGTTCTCAAGCAATGTTGGTTGCTTGGCAGCAGGTCCCATAGTGGCGGTGCTTGCGGTTAAAGCAGTCGCCACGGATGTCGCTTTGTTGCGGTTGAAGTAATTCCAAATTGTGGGCGAGAAATGCGTCACTAACGTGAGCACGACTGCTGCAACGGCGAGAGTCAGTACTACCTGAAGTGATTCCATTCCTTTTCGTGCTGGCTTTCGACAACGCATTTCATCTCCGAATGTTCAAATTCAGCCATCTAACTATTTTAATTCAGTGGCATAGCACGATGCCATGTCAACTACTTTGGAACGTTTATAGGCGTACACGATAACGGCAACCGCATTCTAAGAAAAACGGGGTGCTAACTCAATCCTCGCTACGCTCATGACGCATGCCGACGCGAAAGTTCGTTGTCTTGCGGAGACTCGAGCGTGAGAAGCATTTCAATTCCGTCGGAGTCCGTCAAATCACCGAACGCATATTTTCATCCAGTCAGACTAAGTCCGATGGATTTGTTGTTATACGGATCAGACTAAACTAAGTAGCCACACCATTGTAGCTTAGCACTGAAGTTAGGTTCGACCCTTAGTTCAATGATATCAGTCACCTGCAAGCCGAGCAAGAATTTTGTGGAGTGATAGGCTGTTCCGACCCAACCACCCCGAGAAACCTCAAGCAAACCTGTCTGCTGAGCTGCGAACCCGCTTATCCCTGGGTAGCGTTCTGTAGTCTTCGGTCCTAAGGAAAGCCACCAAGGAGACCGCTATCCACATCGGGATTAGGGTCCACTGACAAGATGTCAGCAGTTCTAGGTGCAGCAGGGTCGGATCTGGTGAGCTGTCTCGGATTCCGACGCTGGCAGGTCGGGAAGCAACAGGACGCAAACTGGGTACAGTCCCATGGTTTTTGCCAAGAGTGGCAAAGGGCTTTGGCACTTGGCCAAGACGATCGAAAGTTGTGTCGGGATGACGAACGAGGGGTTAGCTACCAAAGAGCCATGAGCTTGAAGACTCACTGGGCCGCGTTTGCTCGTCGTCGTTGAACCGCCTAGTGCTGACCCGCATGTTAGGTGGTGTGGGGGCTCGGCGACGGGCAGACTTACCCGATTTCGGCATTTATTCTCCACGAAGCTCGCCCATTCCTTTGCTGATCGCGCTTGTAGCAGCGGCACAGGAGCCAATTACTCCGAACGCAACTCCAGCGTTTGGAGCGACAATATTACCAGTACCAAGCAAGACATTGCCAGTGGCCAGAATAGCACCGGTGAGGATGTTGCCCACTCCTGTCACGATCTTCCGTTTTGCAGCAGTCTTGCTTTCGAATGATTGTGAGGAAACCGTCTTTGTATCGAGCAGCTTTTGGATTCTTTCCCCTGCGTTACTTAGTGCCTCAGGCGAGTTTCGCACTTCAGAGGTGGGCGAAATCTGGTTTGAATTGCGTCGCGAAAATAGGTGTGTTCGAGCGTACGCAATCAATAGCGTCAATTCAGCCTCAGGGTCATTGCAACCTGCGTCTCTTAGAAAGTCGGCGTCTTCATCAGGAATTGCGTTGCGGCGAAGATTCTTGAATAAGGTTTCGGGATCATCATCTAAAGCGTCGAGAACGCCTGATTCTTCAAGTTCGCCAACATAGCTACGATTATGATCGATCAGGTTCTTAGCAAGTATAGAGAGAAGATCGTCATCTAGTTCGTCGGATGCAAGACCGTTGAGTCTTTTCAAACGCGTGAGTCGCTCCAATTCGTAAGCTAGAGCTTCCTGATGGAATGGGCGTTTGCAGCGCACATAGCGCCGATGAAGGTACTTCCGTGCCAATGCATCAAGGTACTGCCGGTATTCGTCGTCATTCATCATCGCAGCTTTCTGCTACTCAACTTGCATCTCGGCCGATCAGCGTAAAACCCTATAGACCGCACCAATGCCGCCTATCACGCAACGTAGCCTCGCCCTGCAGTGCGATGATATCAAACACTTGCGAGCAGATCAAGAATTTTGTGGAGTGATAGGCTGTTTCGTTCCAATCACCACTGAAAACCCTACGCCAATCCGTCTGCTGGGCTGCCAACGCACTTATACCCTTAGGTAGAGATCGGCAGTCTTCTGACGCGAGGTACGCGACCACAGAGAACGCTGGCACGATCGGGCTCAGGAACGACTGATATGATGTCAGGTGGGAATTAATCCAGATCCCCAGGCCATCGAGAATGCCCCCCTGCGCTTTCCGTCTCCATCGCATGCAATTTTCGAGTGCTTTGCCAGGGTTATACAGACAGGGTGTAAGGGGCTAAGAGTGACAAGGCTCGTCGCGTTTACTCTTGCACGCCAGAGGTACAACGCAGGGAGATTACGCCCCTCCCCCATCAGGTGATCGTTTGAGGAGCAACCTCGACAAGCACCTGAGATTTCGAAGTATACCCGTTGCGGAGGAAGCCAGAACCGGATGGACTGGGTGACTTTCCCGTGTTTCGCAGGCGGATATGCGGTTGCTGTCCCAACACCCCAGGGTACCATTGAACTCCGGCAAACACTAGAATGCCGGTTTTGCGGAAAATCTTGCTGCGTTGGATCGACGCTTCTGGACTCGGATGGAAACCCATGTTTGAACAGACATTCAAGAATATTGACGATGTCCTCTGGAAAGAGGCCGGTTGCACGACCGAACTGGACTACGTCGAACAAACGTCCTGGCTGCTGTTCCTGAAGTATCTCGACGGGTTGGAGCAGGACAAAGCCGACGAAGCCACCATGGAGGGGAAAAAATACGAGTACATCCTCCAAAAGCAATATCGCTGGGATGTGTGGGCTGCGCCTAAAGACAAAGATGGCAAGATCGACCACAACAAGGCGCAAACTGGTGACGACCTCCGGGATTTCGTCAACAACAAGCTGATCCCCTACCTTCACGGCTTCAAACAAAAGGCCTCCGGCCCCAATACGCTCGAATACAAGATCGGGGAGATATTCAGCGAAATCAAGAACAAGATTCAATCGGGCTACAACCTCCGAGAGATCATCGACCATATCGATGAGCTTGAGTTTCGTTCCCAGAACCAGAAGCACGAACTCTCGCACCTGTACGAAGCCAAAATCAAGAACATGGGCAACGCGGGTCGCAATGGCGGCGAGTACTACACTTGCCGACCACTCATCCGAGCGATGATCCAAGTCGTCCAGCCAAAAATTGGTGAGCGCATTCGCGACGATGCTTGCGGATCGGCAGGGTTCTTGTGCGAGTCGTTCGACTACATGAGAAACAAAAAAGGGCTGACCACCAAGGAGCTCAAGACGCTTCAGGAAAAAACCTTCTACGGACAAGAGAAGAAGTCCCTGGCGTACGTGATCGCGATCATGAACATGATCCTGCACGGTATCGAAGTCCCCAACATCGTCCATGCCAATAGCCTCTCCGAAAACCTAGCAGACATCCAAGACAGCCAACGCTGCGATGTGGTTTTTGCCAATCCACCGTTCGGTGGCAAGGAGCGCAAAGAAGTCCAACAGAACTTTCCGATCCGCACCGGAGAGACTGCGTACTTGTTCCTGCAGAGGTTTATCAAGGTTCTCAAAGCCGGGGGGCGAGCTGGCATCGTCATCAAGAACACGTTTCTGTCGAACACGGACAACGCTTCAGTGAGCTTGCGAAAGCACCTG
>JAGWZB010000299.1 GCA_018969045.1 Planctomycetota bacterium
TTCTCTTTCCCTCCCACGTCATCAGCGATCAATACGCCACCAAAAAGGTCCTCACCAAAGATGGCGATGTCTACACGGGGATCTTGGTCAAAACCCCCAAAGGGGTAGCCGTAAGGGTCAATGAGAACAAGGAGTTTGTCGTCCCTGAGGATCAAATCGATCAGGTACAAAGCAGCAAATCCTCGGTGATGCCTGCGGGTTTGCTGGACAGTTTGACTCCCTCGGAGATCCGTGACTTGATGGTCTATTTGGGCTATGTTCCAGCCGAAAAGATGGCTCAGGAAAAACCCTCGGCCGTGCGACGTTAGGGTGCGATCGGCCATGGAGCCTGCAAGCAAACTGGAGCCGGGAGTTGATTCTTATTTTGGTTTCCAGTGGCTTGCTAGTTTCGACTTCCACTGGCTATAAGCTTCGGCCAGGGATTCGGTCGTTTCCAAATGCCGTTCTTTTTTTATATCGTTCGCTTTGTGCAGTATTTCGCTAGATGAGACGGGATGATAATGCCTGTCCCACCAACGATCCAAGGAGCGTACAGACATCAGAGTGACCGCGCTGCCGATCAATAGGATAGAGCAGCAACGACCGATGGCATCGGTGATTTGCTTTCCGGAATGACGCCCAAGGACTTCAGAGACGACACGACCTCGAAGGGTGTCCGAAGGAACCATCAGATCTTTGGAACGCTGAATCCTCTTCTCTAGTTCGTAAAGCTTTTCAGAGTCCATGACTTGCCTCCTGGTCGATCTGGTGCGATTGGGCTACCAAATCGCTGCCGAGCATTTGGGAGAGTTTCTCAAGTCCGTATCGGTAACGGCTAGCTGCCGTTGCCGGTGGAATACCGAGGGTTTGTCCGATTTGGTGGAAGGTAAAATCCTCCCAGATTTTTAGCACCACGACTTCAGCCTGCTGGGTCGGTAACCGCCGCATGGCCTTCCAAATCTCCTGCATCGATTCCTGGTTCTCAATGGTGTCGACTTTCGGTGGTGCCTGGATCAAGTCAGACAGGCACTCAGCGATTCTTTGGGCCGCTGCAGTCCAACGTTTTTTGCGACGAAGGATCAGCAAAGCATCGTTGCGAACCATCTGCAAGAGAAATGCCCATGGGTTTCTTGCCCGAAACAGAACGTCGATGTCTGCGACGACCTTGAGCAACGCACTGGCCACGGCGTCTTCGGCGTCGTGCTGGTTACGTGTGATCGTCGTTGCAAAACGGACCAGACGCATGCTGGTCAGATCGTAAAGTCCCGCGGTCGCTGTGATGCCATGACTTGCGATCATTTCGACTTGCTTGCCGACAGCTTGTGAGAAATCTTCCTGGTGGCTCATGCGCTACTTCCTGGACTTAAAAGCCGTTTTGTTTGGCGAACGCCATGAACTGTTGCCAGTCATACAACAACATATCGTGATCTCCTTCTCGCAGATGGTATCCGATCGAGCCATGGACCAGCGGTGTGTTGACGGCTGGCAATTCTTTGGCGTCCAAGCCCCGTTTGCCATGCAGCGCGTAAGCGTCCGAAGCGTAATGGCCCGAGAGCAATTCACCCAACGGATCTGCCCACTTATCGTTGCTGGCACTTGCGATGTACACAGCTCTAGGGGCGATCGTTGCGATGAGTTGATGCTGATCAAACCCGAGCAGATCCTCCTTGTCATTGTACTTGCGAAAATTGCGGTTGAACCAATGCGGGAAGGACGTGTTGATCCGGGCCACCGATTCTCCATAGATCCTCTGGCTCAGGGCTGCACCGCCGCATCCAGAGTTGTTCGAGACCACCAGCCGGAACCGCTCGTCGGTGGCTCCTGCCCACAGTGCGGTTTTCCCAAGTCGCGAGTGGCCGAGAACCATCAAGCCTTTAGGATCAATCCCTTCGAGCTTTTCAAGCACATCGGCAAGCCGAGACATTCCCCATGCCCACGCGGCGATCGATCCCCAACGGTCGGGATGTTCTGCATCCAACCGATGATCGGGAAATAGTCCATGCACCCCATTTTCAAACCCGTCATCAAAATCTGGGTCGATATCCGAGTAGTGGGCTGTCGCCACAGCAAATCCACCTTCGACGATGTGAGCAATAGGCCAACGCTCACTGTGGTTGGCGCGACTGGCCTGGGTCGCTTTGTTCTGGATAACCCCTGGGTTGCGATTGTCGCACCAACTGGTTGTCAGACGGATTGCGGGGTCGTCGCAAGTCGATTGATTTCCCCGAAAATTCAACCCAAGAAAACAGGGGGCACTAGGCCGATCCTTCGGAGACCAAACCGCAAGATCGATCCGAACGCTCTTGCCTCTTCGCTCTAGATTTACCGCGATTTGTCTTCGGCGAATCTTCGGCTTTGGCTCGCCAGCTAAAACCGCGACCCCATCGTCGAAGACTTCGATACTCACCGATACCGGATCGCTAGGGGCAATGCCGTATTCTTCCTTGGCAAGTAGATCGACCAAGTACTTTCTTTGAAGTTCCCATTGATCTTTGGATTCAATCCGTTTTCCATCGGCACCTGCAAGGACCGAAACAAGCCTCAAGCTCGATGCTTTGGATTCATCGTAGTTCGGGGGTCGGATCTCTTGGCCCCAGGCAATACTTGCTAAAGAGACGTTGGCCATTACGAGCACCGCGACGGAGTGTTTGGTTTTATCACCGATCTGAACCAATGGCTTGAGCGTGATGCCCAAGTCCGAGCTACCGGCTCGCTGTCCCGGGCAAGAGCCACAACTGGGTTTGTCTTGGTCTTGGTTGTCGATGCCAACCAGAGCACGGGCGAATCGATAGAGTTTCAAAAGCACCAAGCCAAGTGCTGCCAAAACGACGACGATCGTAACAAGCCATTGCATACAATCAGCCCTCTGCGACGTTGACGTAAACTTTCAATGCGCTGTTGTCTTCGACGAGCAACCGCATCATTTCTTTGTATTGGTCCAAGCCTTGGACTGGATTGGTCAGGATTTTTTCAAGAACACCTGGAAACATGACTTCACCCAAGGCAAGATCCCGGATCCCTGATTCAAAATGCTCGCGGTTGGCATTGACACTGCCCAGCAGCAGTTTGTTTCCAAGCACCCATTCGATGTTGATCTTGTCGGAACGAACTTCGGTGGTGTTCTTGCCGCCGGTGATGCTTGTCCAGACCAAGGCACCGTTGTGGGCTAAGCATTCCATGGCGCCAAAGGAGATTTTCGACGAACCAGTCGCATCGACGATGATGTCGGCTTTACCAACTTTCTTGGTCAAATCCTCAAGGCTTGTTTCGGACGTCGCCACATAGGTAGCTTCCATCCCTTCGACGATCGAACTTTTCAAGTGAGGGCCTTTGGCACGCGCAAGGGTAAAGACCTCCAAACCTTTGAGTCGCAAAACAAGAGTCGACAGAAGTCCGATTTGACCGGCGCCCATGACGAACGCTCTTTTGGGGCTCCAAACCTTCATGCGGCGTTGGGCTTCGTAAGCCTGCTGGATGGCTTTGGCAGCACAACTCATCGGTTCCATCAGAACATGGAGATTCTTGAGCCCCTTGGGCACACGCACAATGTAGTCTTCGTGATCGACAAACATCTCCGTCAAATAACCATGCAGCAGATTGATCCCACGCTCATAGTAGGTCTCTTCGCTAGTCATGTCGTAAGTCCCGATCTTGTCATAGATCGAGCCGCCTGGTCGGCGGACCGTTGCTGTTACATAATCGCCTACTCGAATGTTGCGAACATTGGCTCCCACCTGTAGAACCACTCCGAAGGACTCGTGGCCTAGGACCAAGTAGTCATCCCCCGGAGGGGCGTTTCCATACAAAGCTTCATTGATCTCACGGTCCGTCGCATCGACGCCGACCTTAAGCACCTTGACCAGCACTCCCTTGCCATCTGGAATCGAATCCAATTTCGGTTCTGGAATATCTCGTTGATGGACGCTGTGTGGGGTTCCTGGACGTACGGCGATTGCTTTCATGGATAATCGATCTTAAAAAGTTGCAGTGAGGGCTAAACGAATTTCCCGCCCCCAAAGATGGATCCTTGGGAGGAAAAAGGATTGGAAACATCGGCCAAAATTGTAGCCTCTTTCGGGGATTTCTCCCATCGCCAAACCCAACTCATCCCCTGGAAATCCAGCCGTAGGCCTTCGAAGCGTTCGAGGCGCAAAACTTCTTGAGTGCCTCGGGCCCCTTTTTGGCGACATAGTCCATCGACAACCGCTGAACGGTTGGGTAATCGGCAGCAAACTCACACACCGGCCAGTTGCTCCCATAAATGACTTTGTCCTCTCCAAAGGCATCCCAAACCACATCGAGTGTCGGTCGATAGAATTCCAGTTCGGAGGGGGCTTTTTTGCCATCTCTGGCTGCCCCTTCGACCAACGCGGATATCTTGCAATAAACATTGGGATGCTTGCCTGCAGCCCGCATGGCGACCTTCCATGCCTCCGGTGGTGCTTGCGATGTGATTGCCACATTGCCGATATGATTCAAGACGATCGTTAAATCGGGGACCCGCTTGGCCAGCGAGTCCACAAGCCAGACCGTCTCTGGTCCTCCATTGAGATCCGCAGCAATTCCTTTTTCTGCCATCAGCCCAAAGGCCTTCAATTGGTTGGTCTGCAGGAGCGATTTGACTCGGTCCTCCCAAATTCTGATCCCTCGGTAAAGTGGGTTTTCGCAAAAGCGAGCAAGCTGCTCAGGAAAAACCCCAGAGGTGGGATCCAATCTTCCCACAATCCCAACAATAAACGGATCGTCCTTGGCCAAATCCAAAAGCCATTGGTTGTCTTCGATCCACTCGCTGGCTTCGACAACCACCGTCCCTGTAACTTTCTGGACCATGGGCTGAGCCCGAAGGTCTTTCGGAAGCACCGTTCGATACAGCGCTGAATCCTTGGGCGGCCAGGGTACTCCTTGGGTTCGTGACGGATCATAAAAATGGGTATGGCAATCGATGATTTCAAGCCATGGTAGTTCCAGGGGTGAGTTTGCCCCGTGGACCTGACCTGTTTGCATCGTATCGACCGAGACAAGCGAGGCTGAGATCGCCACACCCGCTGCCAAAAAACCTCTCCGGTCGCACTGCTTGTTTCTCGGTTCTACGTTCATCGATTCGCACCCATCCACCCTTTCAGGAGTATCTATCCACCAAGACCATATTGACGGATTGACGGCGGCGGACGAAGTCCGACGCTTTGGTTGATTCTTTAGTTATCTGCGGTTGATCGGAAATCTGAACGTTTTGATTTCGCCGTTGTGCCCGAAGCCGAAACCAGCTTCCAGGGCATTTACCGATTGAGGCAATTCGTCATGAAGTCGATATCGATATAGAATCGTTTTTGTCTCATCGAGAGGATTGGGTAAATCATCAAATTCCGGTAGCCTTTGCCGGTTGTATTCGTAAGACGTACCGCGTGTTTTCGGGATGCCGTTGTCGGCATCCCGATATCGTTCGCTGTCATTACTGAAGAATCGAAACGGTGATTGAATTGAAAGTTGAGTGGGCTTTGTGGTTCGATTTTCAACCATGAAGAGAAACGCATTTACTATTTGTTTTCCATCAGGGGATCGTGAAACCGACTCTTCAAGCAGTGTTACGACGATTCCATCGTGCTCAACGACAGGGAATTTATCCGATTCGTAAGCACTAGCACCTTTTTGTTCTTGTAAATCGATTTCGGTTAAACGTGGAAAGACGAGCGAAAGACTCGACAGCAACAAGACGGGAAATACGATTTTCATGATGGTTTCGCTTTTCAGATTTTCAACAGCGAATCGATACCTGATGTATATACGCTTCCCTGTTCGGAGACGATCGCGATGGATCCAACACAAACGGGA